>JANMDH010000040.1:0-16650 GCA_031376195.1 Gemmobacter sp.
GAACATGCCCTTTATCGGGCGCGGATAGGGTCAGTCTGCAGTCAAGGCGGCATAGGCCCCTTGGGCAAAGATCAGGGGGCTGCCGGGGTGGGCGGCAAACCGCAGAACACGGCCAAGAATGATCAGGTGGTCGCCGCCGTCATGGGTGTTGTGCAAGGCACAATCGAACCGCGCAAGGGTATCTGCGAGGATGGGCGCGCCCTCGGGGGAAAATCCGTAGGAAAGTTGGTCAAACCCTTGGCCCCCCCGGGTAAAACGATGGCAGAGATCACGTTGATCGGCCTTGAGCACATGGATTGAAAAAAAGTCCGCAGCAGCAAAGGCGGCAAAACGCGATGACGCGCGGGCGGGCGACCACAGAACCAATGGGGGATCAAGCGACACAGAGGCAAAACTGTTTGCGGTGATGCCCATGGGCCCCGCCGGGGTTTGCGTGGTCACAATCGTGACCCCCGTCGCGTACTGGCCCAAGACAGCGCGGAACGCGGTGGCGTCGAAGGCGGCGGTCCGGTCGGGACTGGCGATCATCATGCGTTCCTTGCGCTTTGTGCCATGCGGCCTGCTTTTGGCCGCCGACCTGTGCCTTCCTTCGGCAGATATGGCAAGAGGCCGTCTGTTCAACCCCGGTAATGCCCTCTCGACCTTCGCGTGCAAAATGGGCATGTCTGATCGGGCAAAGCAAAAAGGTCTCAAGATGCAGTTCGCCTATCAGCTGGATGGCACCAAATTGCGCCGGATGGAGCAGAGTGAAGCGTTGGAGGCTGCGCTTTGGATCGACCTGTATCGCCCTTTGCCCGCGCAAAGTGCGGCAGTAGAGGCGCTGGGGGTTGAGGTGCCGACACTGGAAGACATGGAAGAAATCGAAATTTCCAACCGGTTGTACCGCGAAGACAAGACGGATGTGATGACCGTGGTTTTGCCTGGACTGTCCACGACCAAGGCGCAGATGGCAGGCCCGGTGACATTCATCCTGTCGCCAACGCGCCTTGTCACCGTGCGCCACCACGCGCCGCGACCGTTTGAAACCTATCCCGAACGGGCGGACAAGACGGGCATGGGATGCGCATCGCCGGATCACGTCTTTCTGGGTCTGATCGACGAAATCATCGCCCGTCTGGCGGATCTTCTGGAAGGCGTCAGCAAGGGCTTGGATGAGGTAAGCGGCAAGGTGTTTCAATCCAACGGAACGCCAAAGTCGCCGACGGTGCTGCAAGCGGCATTGGAAAAGGTCGGGCGCGAGGGCGATCTGGTGGGAAAAGTGCGACTGGCACTGTTGACGGTGGAACGGGCTTTGGGGTTTTATATCCAAGGGGTGACGGAACGCGGGCGCAGCGACAAGATCAAGGTGACGGTCAAGGCGATGACACGCGATATCCAGGCGCTTGAGGTGCATTCGGACTTTCTGTCGCAACGCGTCGGCCTTGCGTCGGATGCGACGTTGGGCATGATCAACCTGTCACAAAACATTACCGTGCGGATCGTATCGGTGGTGGCGGTTCTGTTCCTGCCGCCGACATTGATTGCCAGCGTGTATGGGATGAATTTCGTGCATATGCCGGAATTGCCAAAGGTCTGGGGCTATCCTTTTGCGCTGGTTCTGATGGTGGCGTCTGCGTTGGTGACGTATCTGTATTTCAAGTGGAAGAAATGGCTGTAAGCCGATGTTGCAAAACACATGCCTGAATTCAGGAATTGACGCATGACCATGCTTTTACCGGCCTTTGCCGCCGCAGGACAGTTCTGGCGCGGCAATCTGCACACGCATTCCACGCGGTCCGATGGGGTTTTGGAGCCTGCCGAAGTGTGCCGCCGATATCGGTCCGAAGGGTATGATTTTCTGGCGCTGACGGATCATTTCATCGGGCAGTATGGCTATCCGATTGTAGACACGGTGCCATTCCGCGATGCGGGTTTCACCACGATCCCGGGGGCAGAACTGCATTCCGGCCCGATGGCCAACGGCGAGTTGTGGCATATTCTGGCGGTGGGGCTGCCGCCGGATTTTGCGCCGTCAGACAGCCCGGATTTCAGGGTGAAGCCGGGTCAGGAAAGCGGGGCTGATCTGGCGGCAAGGGCGGTTGCGGCCGGGGCGTTCGTGGCGATTGCGCATCCGCAATGGTCGGGGTTGACCCTTTCTGATGCGCGCATGATCACCGCGGCACACGCGGTGGAGGTGTATAACCACGGCTGTGCGACGGGCTGTGACAGGCCCGATGGTTTCGGGATCGCCGACCTGCTGCTGAGCGAAGGGCGGCGGGTCAGCCTGATTGCAACGGACGACGCGCATTTCAGCGAACCGGATCACTTTGGCGGTTGGGTCATGGTGAAATCCGAACGGAACGAACCGGGGGCGCTGATCGCGGCATTGAAAGCCGGGCAATTCTATTCAAGCCAGGGGCCGGAATTGCGCAGTGTGGTGGTGACGGACAGGGACGTGCAGGTGGAAATGTCGGCCTGCGCCGCAATGATCGTGCAAGGCGCGGGAACCGCTGCGCGGGCGGTGCATGGGCATTCGATGACAAGGGCGGTACTGCCGCTTGACCGGTTTCGCAATTCGGCATGGATCCGGGTGACGGTGATCGATGCGGCGGGAAAACGCGCATGGTCGAACCCGCATTTTTTCTGAACCACTTGCGCCTGCGCTGCAGATGCCTAGCCTGCTGTTGAAAAGGATTCCCGCATGACCGACCAGCCGCGCACGATTTTTCTGTCTGATTATCAAGCCTTTCCGTATCTGCTGACGCAGGTGAACCTGACGTTCCGGCTTTCGCCAAAGGCGACGCGGGTGTTGGCCGAACTGTCGTTCGCCCCCAATCCCGCCCGGCCCGGTCGGCATGATCTGTTCCTGAACGGTGAAGACCTGACCATGATTCACGCCCGGATTGGCGGGCTGGATGTCAGGGCGCGCCCTGACGCGATGGGTTTGACTGTTCCGGCGGATCAACTGCCCGATGGGGCATTCACCCTGGAAACCGAAGTGGAGATTGCGCCCGAAGGCAACACTGCGCTGGAAGGTCTGTATATGTCGAACGGCATGTATTGCACGCAGTGCGAGGCGGAAGGTTTTCGCAAGATCACCTATTACCCCGACCGTCCGGATGTGATGGCGCGGTTCCATGTGCGGATTGAAAGCGACCTTCCCGTGCTGCTGTCGAATGGCAATCCGTCAGGCAGCGGTGCAGGTTGGGCGGAATGGCATGATCCCTGGCCAAAGCCTGCATATCTGTTCGCGCTTGTTGCGGGCGATCTGGTGGCGCATTCGGACCATTTCACCACGATGTCGGGCCGCGCGGTTGACCTGAACATCTGGGTGCGGCCCGGCGATGAGGACCGCTGCGCCTATGCGATGGACAGCCTGATCCGGTCGATGAAATGGGACGAGGAAACCTATGGGCGGGCCTACGACCTCGACGTGTTCAACATCGTTGCGGTGGATGATTTCAACATGGGCGCGATGGAGAACAAGGGGCTGAACATCTTTAATTCGCGCTATGTGCTGGCCAGCCCGGAAACGGCGACGGATGGGGATTTCGCCAATATCGAGGCGATCATCGCACATGAATATTTTCACAACTGGACGGGGAACCGGATCACTTGCCGCGACTGGTTCCAGCTGTGCCTGAAGGAAGGGCTGACCGTGTTCCGCGATCAGCAATTCAGCGGCGACATGCGCAGCCATGCGGTGCAGCGGATAGACGATGTGCTGACCTTGCGCGCGCGGCAGTTTCGGGAAGATGCAGGACCACTGGCGCATCCGGTGCGGCCGGAAAGCTTTGTCGAGATCAACAATTTCTATACGGCGACGGTGTACGAAAAGGGTGCGGAAGTCATCGGAATGCTGAAGCGGCTGGTGGGGGATGACGCCTATGCCCGCGCCCTGACGATGTATTTCGACCGGCACGACGGGCAGGCGGCGACCATCGAGGATTGGTTGGCGGTGTTTGAGGATGCGACAGGGCGGGATCTTGCGCAATTCAAACGCTGGTATTCGCAGGCGGGCACCCCGCAGGTGAAAGTGGCTGAGGACTGGTTGCCGGGGGATGCGGGGGGAACCTACCGTTTGCATCTGGAACAGGTGAACACGTCCACGCCGGGGCAGGCGCAGAACGACCCGAAGGTCATTCCGGTGGCGGTGGGGCTGTTGAACCCGAACGGGGATGAAGTGCTGCCGACCACCGTTCTGGAACTGACGCAAACGGCGCAAAGTTTCGATTTTCCGGGGCTGGCGATGAAACCCGTTCTGTCGATCCTCCGGGGGTTTTCGGCCCCGGTCGTGCTGGATCACAAGGTCAGCGCGCAGGACCGGGCCTTTCTTTTGGCGCATGACACGGACCCGTTCAACAAATGGGAGGCCGGGCGCAGTCTGGCCAAGGATGTTCTGGCGCGGATGGTGACGGATGGGGCACAACCGGGGCAGGATTGGCTGGATGCGATGGCGCAGGTGGTTCTGGACGACAGTCTGGACCCGGCTTTTCGCGCGATGGTGCTGCGCAGTCCGGGCGAAGATGACATGGCGCAGACCTTGCAGGCGGCAGGGCATGTGCCAGACCCGATGGCAATTTATACCGCACGCCGCAGCATGGCACATGCGCTGGCGGTGCGATTGGCCCCATCCTTGCCGGGTCTGATCAATGGTCTGGCCGAACCCGGCCCCTATTCGCCGGACGCACGGGCGGCGGGACGGCGGGGGTTGCGGCTGGCGGCAACCGGCTATCAAAGCCGTCTGGATCAGGGGCAGGCGGCGCGAGTTGCATTTTCGCAGGCGGATAACATGACGGAACAGGTGGGCGCACTTTCCTGCCTGCTGGAGATCGGGCAGGGGCAGGCGGAACTTGACGCGTTCGAGGCACGCTGGAACGGCGACCGTCTGGTGATGGACAAATGGTTTGGCCTGCAGGTCAGCTTTGCCGCGCCGGATGCGACGGCCGCAACGGTAACGCGCCTGACCCGGCATCCTTTGTTCGATTGGAAAAATCCGAACCGGTTCCGGTCGGTTCTGGGGGCGCTGTCGGCGAATCATGCGGGCTTTCACGCGGCGGACGGTGCATCGTACCGCCTGCTTGCCGATTGGCTGATCCGGTTGGATCCGCTGAACCCGCAAACTGCGGCGCGCGTGTCCACCGCGTTTGAAACCTGGGCGCGGTATGATGCGGATCGTCAGGGTCTGATCCGGGATCAACTGATGCGCATCAAGAATACCCCGGATCTGAGCGCGGATCTGACCGAAATGGTCACGCGCATGTTGGGGTAGCGCGTTGAATGGGTGACGAGGTGTCGTGCGCAGAATGCACGGTGCAACAATGTCAGAAATCAAAGATGATCTGCCCGGGGGGGAACGTCATCTGTGTCCGGCGTCCCTGCCGGGCCAGTTCTTCTGCCAAAAGGGCGAAATGCACCTGGGCCGGCGTGATGTCCGGCGGGTAGGTTCCATCGTTCAGGATTTCCCACAAACCTTCGTCAATCCGGTTCTTCTGGGAAGACCCGACCAACCGGGCGCCGTCGGTATCACCGCTGAAATCCACCTGACCGCCGTATGGCATCGCCGTTTCCAGACACAGGATCATCAGGAACGCCAGTTTGGCCGTTCCGCGCGACACGTCCGCAGGCCCTTGCCAGTCGAACCCGAGGCGACCGCTTTCTTGCAGATCGGACAGGATGGAGTGCACCTCTGTCCGCGAAACGCGCTGGCCTGTGCGCGCCTCGCCGAACGCCACGCGAAAGAAACGGATGCGGGCTGAGGCATGGGCCACGCTTTGCGCGATCAGGGTCATTTCCGGGCTGGTCTGCCCGCTTTCCAGTTGCAAAAGCTCCACCCCATTGCCGATGGCCCCGATCGGACTGATAAGATCATGGCAGAGTCTGGACCCCAGAAGGGCGACAAGATCGGCATTTGCGGGCATCTGTTGCCTTATCCTTTCGGGAGAGTGTGTTGAACGCGACATTGGAACCGGGCGATTTTGTGCGGCACCCGCAGGCCCCGGACTGGGGGGTCGGGCAGGTTCAGTCAAACATCGGGTCGCGCATCACGGTGAATTTTGAACATCGCGGCAAAGTGGTGATTGACGGGACCAAGGTGGTGCTGGAACGGATTTACGCCCCGTCATAGCTGATTGATAAGGTTGGAAAGCCCAACATGCAATCCAAGATTGATAGGGAGCTTTCTTGATCACCTTGGCCGGGCAGCATCAAAGGCCGGAGTTGCAACGCGCAAGATCAGACCCTAGGTAAAAAGGGGCAAGAGAACGAGGCTGGCAATGATTTGGGACGATCAGCATTTTGAAGTGCGGCCGGCCCGGTCTGCGGCGGAGGTCGCGGCGGCACAACGGCTGCGATACCGGGTGTTTATCGAAGAACTGGGCGGGGATGGCCCGATGGTCGATCATGCCAATCGGCGCGAGGCGGATGCCTTTGATCCGTTCTGCGACCATTTGCTGCTGATGGATCGCAGGCGTGATGTGGCGGCACCGGATTTCGTTCTGGGGGTGTATCGTTTGTTGCCGGGCCACCGGGTCGGTCGCGGCAGGGGGCAGACGCCGCATTATTATTCAGAAGGCGAATTTGATGTGACGCCGCTGATCGCGACGGGGCGCAAGGTTCTGGAACTGGGTCGATCCTGTGTGCATCCGGACCACCGGGGTGGGGCGGTGATGCACCGGCTGTGGGCTGGTCTGGCGGAATATGTCGTGGCACAGGACATCGACATTCTGTTCGGGGTGGCCAGTTTTCACGGCACCGATCTGGATGAATTGTCAGGGCCATTGTCTTATCTGCAGCATTTTCACCTAGCGCCTGCGGGGTTGCGCCCAAAAGCCATCAGCGCGCCAGACAAATCCATGGCACTTATCCCGGCGGACCGGATTGAAAGGGTGCGTGTGATGCAGTCGATGCCGCCCCTGATCAAGGCCTATCTGCGCTTGGGCGGTTTTGTGGGCGAGGGGGTCTTTGTGGACCGCGCCTTCAACACAACGGATGTTTGTCTGGTGATGGACACGGCAATGCTGTCGGGCCGTCAGCGCAATCTTTATCTGCGCCAGACCGAGCGGGCAGAATGACAGGCTGGCGGTCGGTTCCCCTGCAGATCATGGGGCAGGATGGGGTGGGGGGTACACTGCGCCTGTTTTTGCGGGCGGGTGCTTTGGGTGCGGTGGTTTTGATCGGGCTGACGATCCTGCTGATATTGCGGGTGCTGGAACGCCCGTTGTTCGGCCCGCTGCGCCCGTGGACGCCCTATCTGACCCAAGGGGTGTGCAAGCTGTCGCTTGGCATCATCGGCCTTTCCGTGACAGTTGCAGGCACGCCTTTGCAAACACCGGGGGCGACGGTGGCAAACCATGTGTCCTGGCTGGATGTTTTCGTGCTGAACGCCACGGAACGCGTGTATTTTGTGGCGAAATCCGAAGTTGCGGGCTGGGCGCTGATCGGCTGGCTGGCGCGCGCGACGGGGACGATGTTCATCGCGCGCAAGGGGACCGAGGCAAAGGTGCAGCAACAGGCATTCGAGACGCGGTTGCAGGCCGGACACCGTCTGCTGTTTTTCCCTGAAGGCACATCAAGCGATGGACGGCGGGTTCTGCCTTTCAAATCAACGCTTTTTGCGGCGTTTCTGCATCCGCACCTTAAGAATAGTCAGTCGGTTCAGCCCGTCACACTGATCTATCACGCGCCGCAGGGGCAAGAGGCGCGATTTTACGGATGGTGGGGGGATATGGAGTTTGCAACGTCCTTCCGCGAGGTGCTGCGGCAGGCGCGTCAGGGCCGGGTGGAGGTGATTTATCACGCGCCGCTGCGGGTGGGCGATCATGCGGATCGCAAGGCACTGGCTGCTGCCTGCGAGGCGGCAGTGCGCGCAGCACACCCACAGGGTCAGGTCATGGGGGCTTAAGCCCCCAACGGCGCAATCAGATTGTGCAGGGCGGCCAGTGGATCATCGGTGCCCCAGATTTCTTCGCCGATACCAAAGAAGTCGGTGACGGGGGCCAGCATTTCCACCAGTGCGGGGGTCAGCGCCCCTTCGGCCACGACAGGGGCTTCGATGATTTCAGACCACCATTCGAACAGGTCCATCGTGGCCTGGCTACCATCGCCAAGGCTGGTCGCGCCAATCGGGCCAAAGCTGATGTAGTCCGCGCCGTTTTCGGCCGCCGCCATGCCTTCATGCCGGGTCACGCCGCAAAAGGCCCCGATGATTGCATCGGTGCCAAGGTCTTTGCGCAAGGCGCGTATGCTGCGCGCGCCGTCGGTCAGATGCACGCCGTCCAGCCCCAGCCGTTCGACCATCAGCGCATGGCGCTCAATGACCAATGCGACATCCCGGGCATGGGCGAGTTCGCGCAACGCATCTGCCGCGCGGGCGATCTGATCTTCGTCTTTCGTGGCAAGTGCCAGCCGCAGGCAAGCAATGTCAGCGCCGTCGAGCACGCGGGCAAGCTGCGCGGGAAAAACTTCCAGATCAAAGGCGGGGGGGGTGATCAGATAAAGCTGCGGGCGGTCGGCGTCGGGCATGGGATCCTCGTGTCGGTTTCCAGCGGCTTAGCCGAAGCTGCATCCTTTGACCATCCGATTGCACTTGTCGGCGGGGCGGGCGGCGCACTATCTGACGCGAAACGTCCGAAAGGTGCGCCATGATCCCGCCCGTCTTTATCCTTGTGCGTCCCCAGATGGGCGAAAACATCGGGGCCGCCGCGCGGGGCATGCTCAATTTCGGGCTGGACAGGATGCGCATCGTCGCACCCCGTGACGGCTGGCCGAACCCGAGGGCGAATGCGATGGCCAGCGGCGCGGGGCGTGTCCTGGACAAGGCGGGGGTGTTTGATGACCTGCCAACGGCAATCGGGGATCTGGATTACGTGTTTGCAACCACCGCACGGGGGCGCGAACTGACCAAGCCGGTGATGACGCCGGAACATGCGATGAGCATGGCACGCGAACTGGCGGGGCAGGGCAAGAAGGTGGGTGTTCTGTTCGGTCCCGAACGCGCGGGGTTGGAAAACGACGATGTGGTGCGGGCCAACGCGATCATCACGGTGCCGGTGAACCCGGATTTTTTCTCGCTCAACCTTGGTCAGTGCGCGCTGCTGCTGGCTTATGAATGGAAGCGTCAGGAAGGATCGGCCCCGGCGGAGCGGCTGGAACTGGCGCGCACCGAACTTGCCAGCCGGATCGAGGTGGAACGCCTTGGCGATCATTACGAAGAACGGCTGGCGGAGGTGGGGTTTTTTCAGCCGGACGCAAAGGCACCGGGGATGAAACAGGCGCTGCGCAACATGTGGGCGCGCCTGAACCTTACGCGGGCGGAGGTGCAGACCTTTCACGGAATGCTGCGACAAATTGCGTGGAAGCTGCGGCAGGGCGGTGACTGATCGGGTGCTGCACCGTCGTTAAACACCCAAGGAGTTCGCCAGATCGGCGAGTCTTTGCCAAGGCCGGATTTTTGGACTTTCGTAGGGGAACCCAATCTGATCCGGATCGTTGTTACGCGCGGTATCTGTGCCGCGTCCCAATCAAAGGACCACGTATCATGACACGATTCAACGCTCCCACAGTGCTGGCCGCCATGACGGCTGCCCTGTTTATCTCGTCACCGGCCGCGCATGCCGAGATGATCAAGTATTCCGCGACGCTGGCAGGTGCGGCCCAGGTGCCGCCGGTTGATAGCACAGCCACCGGCACGGCGGAAATCACCGTGGACACCGATGCCAAAACCGTCACTTGGGTGTTTACCGCGGATGGGTTGAGCGGAGCCGCAACGGCAGCGCACATCCACGGCCCGGCAAGTGCGACGGAAACAGCACCCCCCGTGATTGACGTGATGGTTGATCCGATGACGGGCAGTGCTGAGATCACGGAAGCGCAAGCCGCGGACATGGCGGCGGGCATGACGTACTTTAATGTGCACACCGAAAAGTTCCCTGACGGCGAAATCCGCGGGCAGATCGAAGTGGCAAAATAACAGGCGTCTGTCAGGCGTCTGGCCCGTCATCCTTTGGATTGCGCAAAGGGTGGCGGGCTGATTTGCAGAAATTTTCGGCCATTCGGTATTGCCAAGATACTGTCCAGTGTCATCCGCGCCTTGGGTATTTTTTCGCCGCGGCGCAGATGCCGACTTACCGCCAAATTGCCGCATCGCCTTGCGACCGCCCTGCGACCCGCTTAGGGTGCGCCGAGGGTAACAGGGGCCGAAAATGGCAGGCAATCGCAGTATATTCGAGGAGGTGGCAGCGGGCGCTGCCGCCCCAACCCCGCAGGCAGGCGGCATTGATCGCGGAACCGGCGGCGCGCGCGGACTGGTGCGGGGCTGGCTGATTGTTCTTTTCCTGCTGGTGGTCGCGATGATCATGGTGGGCGGGCTGACGCGGCTGACGGATTCGGGCCTGTCGATCACCGAATGGAAGCCCGTAACGGGGTCATTGCCCCCGATGGATGCCGCCGCATGGACGGCAGAGTTCGACAAGTATCAGGCCACCGCCGAGTTCAAATTGCAGAACAGTGCGATGACCATGGCGGAATTCCAGTCCATCTACTGGTGGGAATGGGGCCACCGGCAACTCGGGCGGGTCATCGGGCTGGTCTGGGCCGTCGGGTTCGCTGCCTTTTATCTGACCGGGCGCATTCCTCCGCGTTGGAACAAACGGTTGCTGCTGATCGGGGGCCTGATCGGTTTGCAGGGGGCTGTGGGATGGTGGATGGTCGCGTCCGGCCTTTCGGGGGATCGTCTGGATGTTGCGTCTTACAGGCTGGCCACGCATCTGGGGCTTGCCTTCGTGATCCTTGGCTTCATCGCATGGTTTGCGATGCTGCTGGGCCGCACGGACACCGATCTGATGCAGGCCCGCCGGGCAGGTGAAAAGCGGCTGTTCAAAATATCTACTGGCCTTATGCATTTCGTGTTCCTGCAGATTCTGCTGGGGGCGCTGGTGGCGGGCATTGACGCAGGTCGCGGTTTTCCGACCTGGCCCCTGATGAATGGCAGCTTTTTCCCAGCCGAGGCCTTTTATGTGCCGGGTCGGCCAGTCTGGGCGGCCTTCTTTGAAAATGCGGGTCTGGTGCAGTTCATCCACCGGATGTTTGCCTATCTTCTGTTCGCCTTCGGCGTTGTCGTCTGGCTGCGTGGGCGCAAGTCATCCTATCAGGCGACGCAATCGGCCTTTCACGCGGTGATGGCGATGCTGGTTGCGCAGATGGTTCTGGGGATCTTTGCGGCCCTGACAGCGGCCCATGTCTATGTGGCGATCACCCACCAGATCGGCGCGATCCTGTTATGGGTGCTGATCCTGCGGGCGCGGCATCTGGCGCGGTATCCCATTCAAGGCTCGATCCGGAAGGGCACGGCATGACGGCGTATGATGATCTGATGATCCATCAGCGCCAGACTGAAGCGATTTCTGCGGTGGCTGAACGGTTGGCGTGGGATCAGGAAACCATGATGCCGCAAGGGGCCGCCGAACAGCGCGGCGAGGAAATGGCGGCACTGGAAGGTGTGCTGCACGCGCGCCGGACGGACGCGCGGATTGGCGACTGGCTGGCTGCGATCACCCCCGCAGATGCGGTTGCGGCAGCACAGATCCGGCTGATCGCGCAATCCTATGCACGGGCAACCAAGGTGCCGATGCGACTGGCGCAGGCACTGGCGCGGCTGACATCAACGGCGCAGGGCGTCTGGGCGGGCGCGCGGGCCGCGAATGATGTGGCGGCGTTCCTGCCGACGCTGTCCGAACTGCTGGCCCTGAAACGGGAGGAGGCGGCCTGTTACGCGGACGGGGGCGATCTTTATGACGCCCTGCTTGACGGGTTCGAGCCGGGAGAGACGGGGGCGAGCATCGCGGCCCTGTTCGGCAGGATGCGCCCGCGTCTGGTTGCACTGCGCAGCGCAATTTTCGACCAGCCTGCGCCGGATGGTCTGCAGGGTCGCTTTGCCAGCGACAAGCAGCTTGGCTTTGCGCGCGAGATGGCGGGGGTGTTCGGCTATGATTTTGAACGTGGCCGTCTTGACCTTGCCGTGCATCCCTTCAGTTCCGGTTCCGCATCGGACGTGCGGATCACAACACGGGTGGACGAGGCGGACCCGTTCAACTGCCTGTATTCGACGATCCACGAGGTGGGCCATGCCTGCTATGAACAGGGAGTTGATCCAGCCTATGCGCTGACGCCGGTCGGGCACGGGGCATCGATGGGGGTGCATGAAAGTCAAAGCCGGATCTACGAAAATCAACTGGGGCGGTCAGCGGCCTTTACAGGCTGGCTACACGGGCGGATGGTCGCAGCGTTCGGATCGTCCGGGGCCCCGGATGCGGCGGGTTTCACGCGGGCGGTGAACCGGGTACGATCCGGTTATATCCGGACGGAAAGTGACGAGGTGCAGTATAACCTGCATGTCATGCTGCGATTTGATCTGGAACGCGCGCTGATCGCGGGGGATTTGGCGGTAGGCGACCTTGAGGCGGCGTGGAACGACCGTTTCCTTGCCGATTTTGGGGTGGCTGTTGACCAACCCGCAAACGGAATGCTGCAGGATGTGCATTGGTCATGCGGTCTGTTCGGTTATTTCCCGACCTATTCCTTGGGCAATGTCTATGCGGGTTGTCTGCATCAGGCCCTGCGCCGCGACATTCCCGATCTGGACGATCAGATGGCTGCAGGGGATCTGCGGGGGGCTGTCGGCTGGTTGCACCGCAAAGTTCAGATGCACGGGGGGCTTCTTGCGCCGCGCGCCATCATTACGCAGGCCTGCGGTGGGGTAGAGCCGACGGAAGAGCCGCTGCTCGATTATCTGGAAGCGAAGTTCATGGGGCTTTACGGCCTGACCTGAGGGTGCCTTGATCCACCGTTTCGCGTCACTGCAAATCAGGTATGCGAGAAAACATAATAATTACAGAATATTACGCGGCTTGCACGCGTGCAAGACTTTCACGCCTGCAAGACTGGCGTCGATTTTTTATGCGTCGGGTAGGGCTGGGCAGTTGTTATTTTTTCGGCTTGTTGAACTTGCCGTCGATGGTGGCGCCGCTTTCGATCACCAGCGTCGCATAGTTCACATCGGCCTTGACCATCGCGGTTGCCCGCAGGGTCAGGCTGGAACAGCTGATCTTGCCATTCGTCGTGCCTCTGATTTCCACCGCCTCGGCCGAAATCTTGCCTTTCATCCGGCCATCGGTCCCGACGATCAGGCCTTGGGCGGTGATCGTGCCATCGACTTCGCCCAGCACTTCGATGCTGCCCTGCGCCGTGATGTCGCCCACGATCCGCAGGTCGGCGGCAAGAACAGATCGGCCCGCGTTTGACGCGGGGCGGGGTGCGGGCAAGGTTTCAGCGGTTTCGGTGGACATGTGGCTGCTCCAGAGGGCCCTGCGACACGTGCGGGGACAGGTTTGATAAAGGCGAATAGGGGGGTGCGGTCCAGGGGGGTTGGCGGGCCGACGCGCCCGAAGCGGCTGATAAGCGCCAATACGGCGTCGTTTCGGGATGCGCAGCACAGGGGCAGAGCGGTCAGATTGGCAGAAATCCAGTTGAGAGGACCGCTTATGCACAACGATCTGTTTTTTCAGCCCGTCTCAGGCTTTGATCTGCCCCGCTATGCCGGGATCCCCACTTTCATGCGGCTGCCGCATGTTCCGTTTGATCATCCCCGGTTCGATCAGGTGCAGGTCGGATTGATCGGTGTGCCGTGGGACGGCGGCACCTCGAACCGGGCCGGTGCGCGCCATGGTCCACGCAGCTTGCGCGATGCGTCGACCATGATCCGGGCGGAAAACGGCGTGACAGGTGTGCGCCCGTTTGAGGTGGCACGCTGCGCCGATCTTGGCGATGTTCCCCCGAACCCCGCCGATCTGATGGACACACTGGCGCGGGTCGAGGCGTTTTATACCCGCGTCCGCGCGGCGGGGATCATTCCACTGACCGCAGGCGGGGATCATCTGTGCAGCCTGCCGATCCTGCGCGCGCTGGCCCATGACCGCGCGCTGGGCATGATACATTTCGACAGCCATACCGATCTTTTCGACAGCTATTTCGGCGGCACGAAGTTCACCCACGGCACCCCGTTCCGCCGCGCGGTGGAGGAAGGCCTGCTCGACCCCGCGCGCGTCACGATGATCGGCATTCGCGGCAGCGCCTATGACCGCGAGGACCGGGATTTTGCCGCTGCCGTGGGGATCAGGATCATCCCGATGGCCGAATTCCTTGCGCGGGGTTCGGGTGACGTGATGGCAGAGGCGCGGGCGCGGGCCGGGCAGGGGCCGACCTATGTCAGTTATGACATCGACTTTGTCGATCCTGCCTTTGCACCGGGAACCGGTACCCCCGAAATCGGTGGCCCGAATTCCTGGACGGCACTGGAAGTGGTGCGGGGGCTGGCTGGGGTGAACATCGCGGGGGCCGATGTGGTGGAGGTGTCACCGCCTTTCGATCTGGGTGGCATGACGGCTTATCTAGGGGCGTCAGTGATGTTCGAGTTGCTGGGGGTGATGGTGATGGTGCCGCAATCTTAGCAGTGACCCTCTCGCCGAGCCTTGACGATCAAGTGCCGTCCGGGATCATCTGAGACATCGTTTTGCAACATTGGACGCATCCCATGACCCCTGATCTGATCCTGACCAACGCCCGCGTCCTGACCATGGACCC
Organism: Gemmobacter sp.; assembly: GCA_031376195.1. Taxonomy (GTDB): domain Bacteria; phylum Pseudomonadota; class Alphaproteobacteria; order Rhodobacterales; family Rhodobacteraceae; genus JANPIX01. The sequence continues at coordinate 14,617 of JANMDH010000040.1, forward strand.
GGCCAATCCGCGCGCCGAGGCGGTGGCGATTGCCGGAGGGCGGATCGTGGCGGTGGGGGATCGTGCGACAGTCGAGGCGCTGGCAGGGCAGGGGACACGTGTGATCGACGCGGGCGCGCGGACGGTTCTGCCGGGTTTCTTTGAAAGCCATCTGCATCTGGTGCTTGGCGGGGCGGAACTGGCGCATCTGCAACTTGGCGGGACCAAGGGGATGGATGGATTGCAAACGGCCTTTCGGGCCTATGCAGCCAAACATCCGGCGAATGCCCTGCTGATGGCACAGGGGGCGGATTATTCCATGCTCGACCATCCCGTGACGCGGCACGATCTGGACAGGGTCATCGCGGACCGCCCGATTGCGATGACGTCGCCGGATCATCATACGGTCTGGGCGAATACAGCGGCCTTGCGGGCGGCGGGATTGTTGCAGGGGGCGGTGATGCCGCGCGGGCATGAAGTGATGATAGGCGCGGACGGGCTGGCATCGGGTGAGTTGCGGGAGTTCGAGGCGTTCGCCCCGGTGATTGCCTTGGGGGGCGAGGCGCGGCTGAACCTCGGCATCGCCACCGGGGGCGAGCCAACGCCGTGGCCGTCTGCGGCAGAACAGGCCATCGACCGGGCTAAGGTACTGACCGGGCTGCGGCATTGCGCGGCGCAGGGGATCACGTCGATGGTCAACATGGACGGTAACCGGTACACGCTCGACCTGATGGCAGGCGTGCGAGCGGCGGGCAACTTGTTGGCACGGGTCAAGGTGCCGTTCCATTTCAAGCCGCATATGGAACTGGCGGAACTGGTCCGGGCGGAAGAGATGCGCACGGCCTATGATGACGAATGGCTGTCCAGCGGGTTTGTGAAATTCTTCATGGACGGCGTGGTGGATTCGGGCACGGCCTATATGCTGCGGGATTATCCTGGGATGCCAGGTCATCGGTCGGAGCCTTTGTTCGCGCCGGACCGGTTCAAGGCCATCGCGACCGAGGTTGACCGGCGTGGACTTCAGATGGCGGTGCATGCGATCGGCGATGGGGCGGTGCGCACGACGATTGACGGCTATGCGGCGGCACGCGCGGCGAATGGCGCGCGCGACAGCCGGCACCGGATCGAACATATCGAACTGATTGATCCTGCGGATATCCCGCGTCTAGGGGCGTTGGGCATCACGGCCAGCCTGCAACCGCCGCATGCCCCGGGGGCGATGGACTTCCCCATGCAACCGACGCTGGACAAGATCGGCCGGGGGCGCTGGGCGGATGCTTATTTGTCGAAGACGCTTGCCGATCATGGCGCGGCGATTGCGTTTGCGAGCGATTGGCCGGTCACGGATGTGTCGGTGATGCGGGGCCTGCAGGCGGCGCTGACCCGCGCGCCTTATCCGGGTGGGGGCGATGAACGCCTGTCGCTGATGGACAGTCTGTACGGCTATACGGCAGGTGGTGCTTGGGCGGCGCATCGCGAAGGGGTGACGGGAACGCTGCGTGTCGGGCTGGCCGGTGATCTGGTCATGCTGTCGGGCGGCATCGACGAGACCCGCCCCGATGACATCGGCCAATTGGGCATAGCGCTGACGGTGTGCGGCGGGCGGGTGACGCATGAGGGAATCGCCTGAGTGCGGGATCCGGGCGGAAAACCGATGCAGCAGGCGGGCTTGGCCAAGTTCCCCTGCACCGGGACCATGCTGGAAACCCAACAAAACAAGCGAATTTCGGCCGTCGGCAACTTTTTTGTAAAACGTTTGTTTTTTCCTCTTGCGGGTCTGGGTGTCAGACCGTAGATACCCTTCACTGCGATGATGAAGACTTCGAAAGAAGACAGAACGCGGCGGGAAAACGATCCGAAGGCAAGATGTCAGGTGCTCTGGTTAAACCGGTGCATTTGTTTGTTTGGTCTTTACGCTCTTTGAATCTGTATAGTTATGAAGGGATATGCGGGCGGTTTGGGCGCATCGGCGTCTAGCGCTAGCATATCGGCCTGATAGGGATTTTCCAGTGATGGGGTGTTCCGATGATTTGGGTGTCAGCTTCACTGTCTTGG
>JANMDH010000048.1:0-5384 GCA_031376195.1 Gemmobacter sp.
CTGTGACTGCTGAAGTCATGTGCGATTTGCATATCTGCCATGCAAAACCGAATAGATGTTGACCCGCCCCGCACATCGCCGCACCGTGCGAAATGTCAGGGAGACTGCCGATCATGACCAAAGCACCCGTGTTCACCCCGATCCTGATCGCGGGATGCATCATCCTGATGCTCGGCTTTTCCATACGGGCCAGTTTTGGCGTGTTCCAGATTCCCATTGCTACGGAATTCAACTGGGTCCGTTCGGATTTTTCGCTGGCCATCGCCATCCAGAATCTGGCCTGGGGCATCGGCCAGCCGATCTTTGGCGCGCTGGCCGAACGATTTGGCGACCGCAAGGCGATCATCGCAGGGGCGGTGCTGTACGCGGCGGGGTTGGTGCTGTCGTCTTTTGCCGTCACGCCCGGCGCGCATCAATTCTATAACATCCTGATCGGGTTCGGCATTGCGGGCACCGGCTTTGGCGTGATCCTTGCGGTCGTCGGCCGGGCGGCAAGTGCGGAAAACCGCAGTCTGACCCTGGGCATCGCCACGGCGGCAGGATCGGCGGGCCAGGTTTTCGGGGCACCGCTGGCCGAGTTTCTGTTGCAATCCTATCCGTGGCAGACCGTCTTTCTGATTTTCGCGGTCATCATCCTGTGTTCGCTGTTCGCCCTGCCCTTCCTGCGATCGCCCAAACTCGCCACGCGGGCGGAACTGGAGGAATCGATGGGCACCGTGTTGATCCGGGCCTTCAAAGACCCCTCATTTTCGCTGATTTTCCTTGGGTTCTTTTCCTGCGGATATCAATTGGCCTTTATCACCGCGCATTTCCCGGCCTTCATCACCGAGGTGTGCGGCCCTATTGACCCGGGCGGATCGCTTGCCGCACTGGGGATCACCACGACCTCGGCACTGGGGGCTGTGGCGATTTCGGTGATCGGCTTGGCCAACATCGTGGGGACGATCACGGCGGGCTGGCTGGGGCGCAAATACAGCAAGAAATACCTGCTGGCCGGAATTTACACGGCGCGGACAATCGTGGCCGCAGCGTTCATCATCGTTCCGATGACGCCGGCCACGGTTCTGCTGTTTTCGCTCGCCATGGGGTCGCTTTGGCTGGCCACGGTGCCGCTGACCAGCGGTTTGGTCGCGCATATTTACGGGCTGCGTTATATGGGCACGCTGTACGGGTTCGTGTTCTTCAGCCATCAGTTGGGGTCGTTCCTGGGCGTGTGGCTGGGGGGGCGGATGTATGATCTGACGGGCAGTTATACGATGGTCTGGTGGATCGGGGTGGGTGTCGGTGCACTGTCGGCCATCGTGCATCTGCCGATCCGGGAAAAACCACTCGTCGCCTTGCCTGCCTGACAAATGACCCTTGGTATCCTTGCCCTGATCGCGGCCTATGTGCTGTCGCAATTCTATCGCGCCTGTCTGGCGGTGATGGCCCCGGTGCTGAGCGTGGAAATTGGCGCGACGGCAGCTGATCTTGCCAATGCGTCAGGTCTTTGGTTCCTGACCTTTGCCCTGATGCAGATGCCCGTGGGTTGGGCGCTGGATCGGTATGGGCCACGCTGGACGGCATCCGTCCTGCTGGCGGTCGGCGGGGGTGGTGGGGCCGTGATCTTTGCGCTGGCCACCCGTCCGGACCATATCCTGTGGGCCATGGCCCTGATCGGTATCGGCTGTGCACCCGTTCTGATGTCGAGCTATTTTCTGTTCGCGCGAACCCGGTCACCCGCGGCGTTCAGCACGCTGGCGGGGATTGTTCTGGGGGTTGGCACGCTGGGCAATGTGGCGAGTTCGGCCCCGCTGGCCTGGGCCATCACGCATCTTGGCTGGCGCGAGACGCTGTTCGGGATGGGCGGGCTGACGCTGGCCATTGCCGCGATGGTGGCGCTGCTGGTGCGCAATCCTCCGCGCGTGATCAGCGAAACCAAAGGGTCTGTCCTGTCCCTGCTGGCGATGCCTGCGCTGTGGCCGATCCTGATCATGATGGGCGTCTGTTACATGCCCGTCGCCGCCTTGCGCGGGTTTTGGGTGGGACCCTATTATGCAGATGTTTTCGGCGCTGCGACCAGTAGAATTGGCACCGTCACGCTGATCATGGGCATCGCGATGGTCGCGGGCAGCTTTATGCTTGGCCCGTTGGAACGGATGCTGCACACCCGCAAATACCTGATCCTTGCCACCAACGTGATCCTTGCCTGTGCCATTCTGGCGCTTTGGGCGTTTCCAACAGCGGGGGGCGGGATCACGCTGGGCCTGTTTGCCGTCATCGGTCTTTGTGGCTCATCCTTCGCAATGGTAATCGCGCATGGCCGCGCCTTTGTGCCTGCCCATCTGATGGGGCGGGGGGTTACCCTGTTGAACCTGTTCGGCATCGTCACCGTGGGAATAGCCCAGATCGCCACGGGGCGACTGCACGCGGCAATTGCGCCGGTGCCGCCAGAGGCCCCTTATCGCGCCATCTTTCTTGCCATAGCGGTTGTCACCCTTGCGGGCTGTGCGATTTATGCCTTGTCGAAAGACCGGACCGACTGATCGCTTTTGGTTTCTTTCTGGCTTAAATATCCTCTGGCCGAAGGCCCTGAAAGTCAGCCCCCGATGATCGTCTATCCCGCCGAGTATACCGCGCACAAAGAGGCTGTCTTTACCGCCCTGGCCGCCGTTTCAGGTGGCGCGCGACGTTTGGGGGTGATCCCGTTATCCTTTCGCGATCACCCTGAAACGACGGCCCGCGTCATGGATGCGCAAGCCCGCGCCAAACGGCCGGGGGCATCAGCCCTTGGCCGTTGGATCAAGCGTCTGCTGCTGCGCGGGCAATACAACTGGTCGCGGCACTATTTCGCGACTCACCCCCGGCATATCGCCGTTGCATGGAACGGCCTTGGCGGATCGCGCCAACTTTTCCTGCAAGCCGCCCGCGATGCCGGGGCGGCCACCCTGCACGCCGAACTGGCGCCTTTTCCGGGTCGCATCACGCTCGACCCGGTTGGGGTGAACGCCGAAGGATCCGTTCCCCAAGACCCGGCATTCTATCGCGATTGGGCCATGACCCACCCCACCACCGATTGGCGCGCCATCGGGGCCAGCCTGACTGCGCGCCGCTCGCGCCGTGGCGATGTGGGGCAGGGCATGGGCGACATTCCCGACACGCCGTTCCTGTTCTGCCCCCTGCAGGTTCCGAATGACAGTCAGGTCACCCTGTTCGCCGGATGGTGTGGCGGCATGGCGGGTTTTCTGGCCGCCCTGCACCGCGCCGCCGCGCACCTGCCACCCGGCTGGCACCTGCGCCTGAAGGAACACCCCAGCGCCAAGGTACCGCTTGGCCCCCTGATCGCGCCCCTTGTCGCGGCGGGCCGGGTCATCCTTGACAACGCCAACGACAGTTTTGCCCAGATTGCCGCAAGCCGGGGAGTTGTCACCCTTAACTCCTCCATGGGGTTGCAGGCCTTTTTTCATGACAAACCCGTCATGACGCTGGGCCGCGCCTTTTGGGCCATTCCCGGACTTGCCACGCCTGCACCGGATCAGACCACACTCGACCGGGCCTTTGCGGCCCCCGATGCGCTGACCTTCGACCCTGACTTTCGCGCCGCGTTCATCCTGTGGCTGGGTCAGGTCTATTACCCACGCTTTACGCATGCCCCCCTGAGCTTTGACCACTCCGCCTTTGCGGCCAAGCTGCAACAGGCACAGGCCCTTTCCCCGGCCCACGCCTTGCGGTAAAGACGCCCGTCTTGACGTGAAAGGGAATACCTATGGGCTATAAAGTCGTCGTCGCGGGCGCTACGGGCAACGTGGGCCGTGAAATGCTGAACATTCTGGCGGAACGCGAATTTCCGGTGGATGAAATTGCCGCCCTTGCCTCGCGCAAGTCGCTCGGCACGGAAATCAGCTTTGGCGACAAGACGGTCAAGACAAAGGATCTGGAAACGTTCGATTTCACCGGCTGGGACATCGCCTTGTTCGCCATCGGGTCGGATGCGACCAAGATCTATGCCCCGCGCGCGGCAGCGGCGGGCTGTGTCGTCATCGATAACTCGTCGCTTTACCGCTATGACCCTCAGGTTCCGCTGATCGTACCGGAAGTGAACGCCGACGCGATTTTCGGTTACAAGAACAAGATGATCATCGCCAACCCGAACTGTTCGACAGCACAGATGGTGGTGGCCCTGAAACCCCTGCATGACCGCGCGCGGATCAAGCGGGTGGTGGTGGCGACCTACCAATCTGTTTCAGGTGCGGGCAAGGAGGGCATCGACGAGTTGTGGGACCAGACCAAGGGCATCTATGTGCATGGCCAGGAGGTGGCGCCGTCGAAATTCCCCAAACAGATCGCGTTCAATGTGATCCCGCATATCGACGTTTTCCTGGACGACGGGTCGACCAAGGAAGAATGGAAGATGGTCCACGAGACCCAGAAGATCCTGGATCCGGACATCGACGTGTGCGCGACCTGCGTGCGGATCCCGGTGTTCGTCGGCCATTCCGAGTCGATCAACATCGAATTCGAGCGGCAGATCACGCCGGCCGAGGCGCGCGAGATCCTGTCCCGGGCGCCAGGCGTCACGGTGCTCGATCGGCGCGAGGACGGCGGCTACGCCACCCCAGTCGACGCGGCCGGCGACGACGCGGTGTTCGTCTCGCGCATTCGCCAGGACAAGACCGTGCGGCACGGTCTGAACCTTTGGGTGGTGGCCGACAATCTGCGCAAGGGCGCGGCGCTCAACGCCGTGCAAATCGCCGAGGTGCTCGACCGGGTCTACCTGAAGGGCGTGCTGCCGAAGGCGAGCTGAGGCCAGAGGCGAACCAAGGAAGGCGCGCGACCGGTATGGGAAGGGAAGCTCGTTGTGTCGCGTCGTACGCCGGCGCATCGGGCGAGGCCGACGTCAGGCTTGAGACCGATCACGTGCTGGTTCGTGGACCGTTTCGATTGAAGGCCGTGTTGACCGAGCTTGTCGGCGTCGAGGTCGATGCCGACCGGCTGATCCTGAGACTTTTGGGCGGGACTCTCGCGTTGCATCTCGGTGTCAACGCTCGGCGCTGGGCGGACCTCATCCGCAATCCCAAGACCAGGGTCGCCAAACTCGGGATCACCAATGGGACCGTCGTCGCCCTGCGGGGGATCGACGATCCGGAGTTTGGCGCCGAGATCGTGGCGGCAGGGGCGAAGGTCCGCGAGTCGATGGGGCCCTGCGCCGTCGACATTGCCTTGTTGGGCGCCGATAGCGAGGCCGAGCTCAACCGCGTCCGACCATGGGCAAAGCGGCTCAGGGGCAGAGAAGCGATCTGGATCGTTTCGCGCAAAGGTCGAACAGCGGGACTCAAGGACATCCAGGTCTTCCTCCAAACCCTGAAGACCCCGGCGAAGAATTGAGCGTCGTGGCTGCGGAGCGG
>JANMDH010000081.1:0-4047 GCA_031376195.1 Gemmobacter sp.
CGGGTGGCGGTGCGGTCGGCACCTTTGGCCGAAAATCTGCGCCCGGTGCGGGCGGGGATGTCAGGAGGGCAGTACAAGCCGCTGACGGAGGCCGGGATCGCGCAGATTCATGCGGCGGCGTTGGATGCGCTGGAGGTGATCGGGCTGTCGCAGGCACCGCCTTCGGGCGTGGCGCTGTTGACGGGGGCGGGGGCGGTGGAAGGTGATGACGGGCGCATCCGGTTTCCGCGGGCATTGGTGGAGGATATGCTGGCCGTGGCGGCGCGCAACATCACGCTGCACGGGCGCGAGGAAAAGCACGACCTGCATCTGTCGGGGACGCGCGTGCATTTCGGGACGGCGGGGGCAGCGGTGCATATCGTGGAGCCGTTGACGAACGAATACCGCGAATCGACGGCGCAGGATCTTTATGACGCGGCGCGGATCACGCATCATCTGGACAATGTGCATTTCTTTCAGCGCGCGATGGTGTGCCGGGATGTGATCGACAACTACGACATGGACATCAACACGCTGTACGCCTGTCTGTCAGGAACGACGAAGCATGTGGGCACCAGTTTCAGCGATCCTGCCCATGTGAAGGGCTGCTTTGACCTTTTGCATACGGTAGCGGGGGGCGAGGCGGCATGGCGGGCGAGGCCGTTTGTCAGCAATTCCAACTGTTTTGTAGTGCCGCCGATGAAGTTTGCGGAAGAATCCTGCATCACAATGGAGGCCTGTATCCGGGCGGGGATGCCGATGCTGCTGCTGTCGGCGGGGCAGGCGGGGGCGACGGCACCGGCACCGATTGCGCTGGCCATCGTGCAGGCGATGGCCGAGTGTCTGGCGGGGGTGGTGTATGCGAATGCGATCCAGCCGGGCGCGCCGTGCATTTTCGGGACATGGCCATTTGTCAGCGATCTGCGGACGGGGGCGATGTCGGGGGGCAGTGCAGAGCAGGCGCTGCTGACGGCGGGATGCGCGCAGCTGCACCGTTTCTATGATCTGCCCGGTGGCGCTGCGGCGGGGATCAGTGACAGCAAACTGCCGGACATGCAGGCAGGGTGGGAGCAGATGATTACCAACGTGCTGGCCGGTCTTTCGGGGCTGAACATGGTTTATGAATCCGTGGGGATGCATGCATCGCTGCTGGGGTTCTGTCTGGAATCGCTGGTGCTGGGGGACGACATTCTGGGGCAGGTGATGCGGACCGTGCGGGGGATTGACGTCACGCCGGATTCGACGAGTATCGAAGCCATGAAGGCGGTCTGTCTGGGCGGGCCGGGGCATTACCTGGGGTCGGACCAGACACTGGCCCTGATGCAGACGGAATACATCTATCCGGCGGTCGGCAACCGGATGAGCCCGAAGGAATGGGTGGAGGCGGGACAACCGCAACTGCTTGACCGCGCGATCAAACGCAAGAATGATATTCTGGCAAAGGCCGGATGCCAGATTGCGCCTGACATTGACGCTGCGATCCGCGCCACCCACAACATCTATTTCAAGTGAGAAAACAATGATCTCTGCAAATGCGCTCAAGTTCTACATAAACGGTGGATGGGTCGCTCCGCATTCAAAAGAGCGGATGGGAGTCGAAAATCCGGCGACGGAAGAGATCGTGGCCGAGATTGCGATAGGGTCGCTGGAAGATATTGACGCGGCGATCATGGCGGCGCGGGCAGCTTTTCTGGGGTTCACGATGACCCCGGTGAAACAGCGGATCGAGCTGCTGCAATCGGTGCTGGACGAATACAACAAACGCTATGACGATTTCGCCGATGCGATGCGGATCGAGATGGGGGCACCCGTGGCCTGGTCGAAAGAAGCGCAGGCCTGGGCGGGGCAGGTGCATATCGAGTCCACGATCAAGGCGGCCAGGGATATGGCCTGGGAATACAGTCGGGGTGACACGCGGATCGTGCATGAAGGGATCGGGGTTTGCGCCCTGATCACGCCGTGGAACTGGCCGATGAACCAGATTGCCTGCAAGGTGGCCCCGGCCCTGGTGGCGGGTTGCACGATGGTGTTGAAACCGTCGGAAATTGCTCCGCTGTCGGGGCTGCTGTTTGCGGAGGTGATGCACGCGGCGGGGGTTCCGCCGGGGGTGTTCAATCTGGTGAACGGGACGGGTGCGGTGGTTGGCGCGCGGATGTCATCGCATCCGGAGGTGGATATGGTCAGCTTTACGGGGTCCACCCGGGCGGGGACGGCGGTGGCGGCGGCAGCGGCCCCGACGGTCAAACGCGTGGCGCAGGAACTGGGGGGAAAGTCGGCGAATATCATCCTGCCGACGGCAGATTTGCAGGCGGCGGTGTCGGGAGGGGTGGAAGGGTGCTTCGGCAACACGGGCCAGTCCTGCGATGCGCCGACGCGGATGTTCGTACACCGCGCACAGCATGATGCGGCACTGGTGATTGCCAAAGCCACGGCCGAGGCGACGATTCCTGGCGATCCGCTGGACGCGGCAACGACGAATGGCCCGGTGGTGAGCAAGGTGCATTTCGACAAGATCCAAGGGTTGATCCAGAAGGGCATCGACGAAGGCGCAACGCTGGTTACGGGGGGCACAGGGCGGCCGGCGGGGCTGAACCGGGGCTGGTTCGTGCGGCCGACGATTTTTGGCAATGTGACGAACGAAATGACGGTATCGCGCGAGGAAATCTTTGGCCCGGTGCTGGCGATCCTGCCCTATGACACCGTGGAAGAGGCCATCGTCATGGCAAATGACAGCCCTTACGGCCTTGCCGCCTATATTGCGGGCCCGGTTGAAGAAGGCCGCCGCGTGGCGCGGCATCTGCGGGCGGGGACGGTGAACCTGAACTATCCGGCGTGGGACACGTTTTCGGCCTTTGGCGGATACAAGCAATCGGGCAACGGGCGGGAATATGCGGATTGGGGCATCCATGATTTCTGCGAGGTAAAAAGCATCGTCGGTTACGGGGCGGTTTGATGCATTACGGGTATGTCGGCCTTGGCAACCTTGGGGGGCATCTGGCGCAAAGCCTGATACGGGCGGGGTTTCAGGTGACCGTGCATGACCTGAACCCTGCACTTGGCGCCCCGCATCTGGCGGCGGGGGCAGCCTGGGCCGAGACGGTGGAGGTGCTGGCGGAGACGGTCGACCATGTGTTCACCTGTCTGCCGTCGCCCACAGCGTCGGAAACGGTGTTGGCGCGGATGCTGCAACATCTGCGTCCCGGAACGACATGGATCGAAAACTCCACGCTGGGGCGGGACGATGTGATCCGGATGGCGGGATTGGCCCGGACGGGCGAGGTGCGGATGCTGGAGGCACCGGTGACGGGCGGGGTGCATCTGGCGGCGCGGGGCGAGATTACCGTGCTGGCAGGGGGGGACGCGGACCTTTACGCGCTGCACCTGCCCGCATTGCAGGCGATGGGGGGGCGGATTTTCCATATGGGGCCGCTGGGGTCGGCGGCGGTGATCAAGGTGATCACAAACATGCTGGCCTTCATCCATCTGGTGGCCGATGGCGAGGCGCTGATGTTGGCAAAACGGGGCGGGCTGGACCTGAAGACGGCGTGGGAGGCGATTGCGGCGTCATCGGGCAGCAGCTTCGTGCATGAGACAGAAGGGCAGCTAATCCTGAACGGAAGTTACGATGTGGGGTTCAACATGGATCTTGCGGTCAAGGATCTGGGGTTCGCAACGGCGTTTGGGCGGGAATTCGGGGTGCCTTTGGACCTTGCGGCGATGGTGCAGCAAACCTTTGTGCGGGGGCGGGCGGCATACGGCGGCAAGGCGCAGTCGACGCAGATCGTGAAGCTGCTGGAGGATGTGCTGGGCACGGATCTGCGGGCGGACGGATTTCCGGCGCGGCTGGAATAGGCGGACCTACCAGCATTCCTTAAGAATCCAGTCCTTACGCTCGGCCATTTCGGGAATGTCCGAAAGGCTGACGATCCGTTTTTCATGGGCAGCGCAGGCGGCGTGATGCAGGGCCATAAGGGGGGCATCGTTTTCAAAATGCGCGCGGTGGTAATTGCGCGCCATTGGTGAAGAACGGGTCAGGTTTGAGGTAGCGACGGCGTTCCGGTTGCGGAC
>JANMDH010000131.1:0-5813 GCA_031376195.1 Gemmobacter sp.
CAATCACACTATATTCCATCAACCAACAACGCCTTAAGGGCGTTGTGTTTGTTTATGCCGAGGACAGAATGCTGACAGTCACCAACCTGCACGTCAAATTGCAAGAAGAAGACAAGATGATCCTGAAAGGGGTCGACCTGAACGTGGACGCAGGGCGTGTTCACGCGATCATGGGGCCGAACGGATCCGGGAAATCGACGCTTTCCTATGTGCTGGCGGGGCGCGAAGGCTATACCGTCACGGACGGTTCGGCCAAGCTGAACGATCAGGAACTGCTGGAAGTGGAGCCGGAGGAACGGGCGGCGGCAGGTTTGTTCCTTGCGTTCCAGTATCCGGTGGAAATTCCGGGGGTGGGCAATATGACGTTCCTGCGCACCGCCGTGAACGCACAGCGCAAAGCGCGCGGCGAGGCGGAACTGTCGGCAGGTGATTTCCTGAAAGTGGTGCGTGCCAAAGCCGCCAGCCTGAAGATCGACGCGGACATGATGAAACGCCCGGTCAACGTTGGCTTTTCGGGCGGCGAGAAAAAGCGGAACGAAATTTTGCAGATGGCGATGCTGGAGCCGCGCATGTGCATTCTGGACGAGACAGACAGCGGGCTGGATGTTGACGCGATGAAACTGGTGGCCGAAGGCGTGAATGCGCTGCGCGACGCGGGGCGGGCGTTTTTGGTGATCACGCATTATCAGCGCCTGCTGGATCATATTCACCCGGACGTGGTGCATATCATGGCGGACGGGCGGATTGTGGCGACAGGCGGGCCGGAACTGGCGCTGGAGGTTGAAAAAAACGGCTATGCCGACATTCTTTCAGGGGTGAAGTGATGGCCTTGATGCAGGTGAAACAGGATGAACTGACCGCACGGATTGCCGGGTTGCCGTTTGATCCTAAGGGATGGGTCGGCGGCGCACGGGGTGATGCGCAGGCGCGGTTGACGGCCATGGGGCTGCCGGGAAAGCGCGACGAATACTGGCGCTATACCAATCCTGTCGGTTTGACCGGGCCGGCGGCGGCTGCGGAAATGCTGAACCTGCAGGATGAAGCGCCGTTGTTTGCGGCGATTGACCGGCTGGAACTGGTTTTTGTCGATGGCGTGTTCGACCCGGTGGCATCTGGGGATCTGGCGGGTTCGGGGGTGCGCATCGACTTGCTGTCGGCATCCGGGCATGCGGATATTCACTGGGCGCAAGGCCTGTATGGGCAGTTGGAAGCACGGGGCCAGAAACCTGTGGCCCGTCCCTTTGCCACGCTGAACACGGCCTTCGCGGCCGAAGGCGTGCTGATCCATGTCACAGGCAAGGCGGCAAAGCCCATTGCATTGATCTACCTGCGCCGTGATCTGTCGGCGGACGTCATGCTGCACCATGCCATCCGGCTTGATCCCGGGGCCGAGGTGACGCTGCTGGAACACGGGGCGGGTGCCGCACGGTTGAACACGGTGATGGAGGTGGATGTGGCCGAAGGTGCCCGTTTCCACCATGTGCGGGTGCAGGGCCGTGATCATGACCGGCAGGCGGCGACACATATTTTTGCGCAACTGGCGGCACGATCATTGTTCAAATCATTCACGTTGACCGCAAACGGCGTGCTGACCCGGAACGAGGCGGTGCTGGACCTGGTGGGGGACGATGCGGTTGCGCATCTGGCGGGGGCCGCCTTGGGTGACGGGCGGTTCCACCACGACGATACGGTATTCGTGACGCATCAGGGCCTGCGCTGCGAAAGCCGTCAGGTGTTCAAGAAGGTGCTGAAAAATGGCGCTGTCGGGGTGTTTCAGGGCAAGATTCTGGTCAAACCCGGTGCGCAAAAAACGGATGGCTATCAGATCAGTCAGGCCCTGCTGCTGGATGAGGACAGCCAGTTTCTGGCCAAGCCGGAGCTGGAGATTTACGCCGACGATGTGAAGTGCAGCCATGGGTCGACAACTGGGGCGATTGATGAGACCGCCCTGTTTTATCTGCAATCGCGCGGCGTTCCGAAATCGGTGGCGCAGTCGCTGCTGATTGCGGCGTTCCTTGCCGATACAATCGAAGAAATCGCCGATCCCGCCATTGCGACCGATATCCGGTCGCGGCTGGAGGGGTGGCTGGCGCGGCACGGACACTGATGCCGATCACGGATGACATCGTGGCGACCTACCGCAGCCCGCGCGGGATGATCCGGCGCAAGCTGGCCGCTGGGCCACGCGAAGACCGGGCCCTGGCCACGCTGCTGGGGGCCTGCCTGCTGATCTTTGTGGCGCAGTGGCCGGCCCTAGCACGCGCGGCCCAGATGGACCCCACGCAACCACTTGATGCTCGGATGGCGGGTGCATTGCTGGGATCGGTGTTTCTGGTGCCTTTGTTCGCGTATGCGCTGGCTGGCATCAGTCATCTGATCGCCCGCAGATTTGGCGGCAAAGGCAGCTATTTCGCCGCCCGGATGGCGCTGTTCTGGGCTATGCTGTCGATTGCCCCGGTGATGCTGCTGAACGGGTTGGCGCAGGGATTCATCAGTTCAGGGCCGGTTTCGATCATCATGGGTGTTTTGGTATTGGGCGTGTTCCTATATCTTTGGGGCACGATGCTGGTCGAGGTGGAACGACATGACCCAGGCTGAGTTTCGCCAGTTGATGATGCTGTCCTATGTCGCGCCGCGCGCTGCTGCACGATACTGGATCGACCAACGGCTTCCCCTGGTATTGATCTGTCAGGCGCTGCTTTTGATGGCCGTTGTTCTGACGCTGATTGGCGGGCTGGAACATGCCATGGCACAGGATCAGCCCCCGCCGCAACTTGCCGGGGGCAATCAGTTCAGCGTTGTTCTGGTCCACGCCGTGCTGCTTTTGGTGCCTGCCGCCCTGATCCACGTGATCGGCGAGCGGAGCCGCAGTACTGCCCGCTTTGCCGATGCCATCCTGATGATTGTCTGGCTGCAATTCGTACTGTTGCCGATCCAGATAGCGGCCACGTTGACCCTTGGGGCCGGGTCTGGGCTGACCGATGCCATCCTGTTCGTTTATGTCGCAGTGACCTTCTGGCTTTTGACCCATTTTGTAACTGAACTGCACGGCTATACGTCCCGGATGAATGTTTTTCTGGGTATACTGACCGTGTCGATCGTGCTGGGCCTGATGCTGATCCCCTTCATCGACCCCAGTTTTGCTGGAGCCTGAGATGCTTGACGTAGCCCGTATCCGCGATGACTTTCCGATCCTGCATCGGCAGGTGAACGGCAAACCGCTGGTCTATCTGGATAATGGGGCCTCGGCGCAGAAACCGCAGGTGGTGATTGATGCGATGACGCAGGCGTATTCGATGGAATATGCGAATGTGCACAGGGGGTTGCACTATCTGTCGAACCTTGCGACCGACAAGTATGAAGCCGTGCGCCACACAATTGCGCGGTTCCTGAACGCGCCGTCGGCGGATCAGATCGTGTTCACGACTGGCACGACCGAGGCGATCAATCTGGTGTCCTACGCTTGGGCCGCGCCCCGGTTTCAGCCGGGGGATGAAATTGTCCTGTCGATCATGGAACACCACGCCAACATCGTGCCTTGGCATTTCCTGCGGGAACGCCAAGGGGTGGTGTTGAAATGGGTGGATGTGGACGCGAACGGCGATCTTGACCCGGAGGCGGTGCTGGCAGCCTGCGGTCCGCGCACAAAGCTGATTGCGGTGACGCACATGTCCAACGTGCTGGGCACCGTGGTTGATGTGGCGGCGATTTGCAAAGGCGCAAGGAACCTTGGCATTCCCGTGATGGTGGACGGATCGCAAGCGGCCGTTCATTTGTCCGTGGACGTTGCCGCAATGGGCTGCGACTTTTATGCTATAACGGGACATAAGTTATACGGACCGAGTGGTTCCGGGGCGATCTTCATCCGGCCTGAACGCATGGCCGAAATGCGCCCCTTCCTTGGTGGTGGCGACATGATCCGCGAAGTGACGCGCGATTCAGTCACCTGGAACGACCCGCCGATGAAGTTCGAGGCGGGAACACCCGGCATCGTGCAGCAGATAGGGCTGGGCGTGGCGCTCGATTACATGATGGGCGTGGGGCTGTCCAATATCGCAGCACATGAACGCGGGTTGCGGGATTATGCAAGGGATCGCCTTTCGGGCTGCAACTGGCTGGCAGTGCAGGGGAATTCGGAAACCAAAGGTGCGATCTTTTCTTTTACGCTCGACGGAGCGGCACATGCGCACGACATATCGACGGTGCTGGATAAACGGGGCATCGCGGTGCGCGCGGGCACGCATTGTGCCATGCCGTTGATGGAACATCTGGGCGTCGGCGCGACCTGCCGGGCATCGTTCGGCATGTACAACACCACCGACGAAGTGGACACATTGATCTCGGCGCTGGAGTTTTGCCACGAGTTGTTCGCCTGAAATTCCCGTGTTGCTGGAATTTCCCATTGCAGTGGGGCGGTCTTTGTCCTAACGCTCTGCCAGAATGCACCCGTAGCTCAGCTGGATAGAGCGCTGCCCTCCGAAGGCAGAGGCCACACGTTCGAATCGTGTCGGGTGCACCATCCCAGCGCTTTGAGACCACGTTTTTCAAACGATTTGATGTATTTGAAAAAGAGGGTGGCATGACCTTTGGGCAACATCGCCAGAATCGCCAGGCACCTTTTTGCGCTGCGAGGTTCGTGTGAGCGTGGATTCCCCGATTGTGAAAATTGCTGCGGCGACCATCAAGGGTGCTGAGGTATGCGATGAACGTCGAGACGGGTTTGAACGGTCAGCAGAGCGGTACCCGGCTGGTACGTCGCGACTTTGCGCCGTGACACAGGTTTAAACATGGTGTGCGGAACGCAGCCCCGCGCGGACGGTTTTAGGCGCTGTCGTTTGGGTTGGGGCAGGCCGCTATGAACCCCGAGTGGATTGCATCGGTTCGGCGGGGGTTAGGACTTTTATTCAGCGTGGCCATCATCGTTGCGTGTCTGTGGTCGACGGCGCATTGAGGCGGTTGATGGGAGCGGGGTTCTTCGCGCTCCTCCAGGTCGAAAAGCAGCGGGGGCCAAGCGTGCAGGGGCCGACGCGCGGGGAACGATCAGGTGCTGCGATCTGACCCGGGTGCTGGATCAATAGCGCACGGCGGGTGTCGCGCCGGAAACATGCAAGGCAGCTGCATGCGATGCGGCCCCGCAGGCAGCCCTGAGCGTCTGGCCTGTCACCAGCGCCGCCGACAGGGCGCCGATAAAGGCGTCTCCGGCACCGTGGCTGCTGACAACCTCAACCGTTTCGGCCGGAATCTGAAAGCTGGTGTCTCTGGCATCCCAGACCGCAAGGCCCTTTGAGCCTGCGGTGACGATCACGCACGGAAAACCATCGGCCAGATGTTGCGCAGCTGCGACGGCACTGGTCAGACAGGTGATCGCCGTTGCGCCCATCATCTCGGCTTCGACGGCATTGACGACCAGAATGTCGACCAGCCGCTGCAAGGTTTTGGACAGGGGCCTGCTGGGGGCCGCGTTCAGAACGACGGGGACCGCCCGTTTGCGCGCTTGGGTGGCGGCGGCGATGTTCACCGCTTCGGGCACTTCGTTCTGCAGGACCAGAACCCCCACGCTGTCCCACAGATCCGGATCTTGCAGCCAGATCGGGTCGATCCATTGATTGGCCCCTGAAACGATTGTGGCCGCATAGTCGCCCTGACGGTCCTGCAATGCCACGCTCATGCCCGATCCGGTGCCGGGCACTTGCCGCAAAAAGTGCGCGTCCACCCCGCCCGCCTGCAGGCCAGCCGTTAGAAGCCGCCCAAAGTCATCTGGCCCGACGGCCCCCAGAAAGCGGGTGGGGACGCCCTGACCTGCGGCAGCGACG
>JANMDH010000139.1:0-4831 GCA_031376195.1 Gemmobacter sp.
GCTGCCGCTGCCGGGGGTGATATCCACGCAGCCTCGGGCCAGCCTTGGCACGCTGCCAATCAAGGCGGTGCTGGATATGACGCAGCGCAACCACATTGCCGAATTTCTGGAGGTAAACCAGCTGGTTGAACCCATCGTGCAGGCGCGGGGGATGGATGCGGCGGCGGTGTTGCGCCAGAAGATGGATTTCATTCTGGTCGATGCTGCCGATGCGCTGAACCTTGATCTGGGGCAGGCGACGCGGGCTGATCTGAGGAAGATCGCGTACAGGCTGGGGACAGGTTTGCCGCAGGAATTCCTGGGGTTGGCGGCGCTGCTGGCCTGGGTGGAAAAGGCGGGGGACTGGCCGGCGATCAGTTCGGAACATCCGGCGTATTTCTATACGCTGCGGTCAAAGCCGCATGTCGACCGGGATCTGGTGAACATGCTGCTGGCAGAACTGGCCCCCCTGGATGTGCGGCAGTTGTTCATCACGCACAAGGAGCGGTTCTATGCGGCCTACAAGACATGGTCGGACCGCAAGCGGCAATATGTGGTGGATTTCCTGCAACGCGAGTATCAGGTGGACAAGCAGGGCGCGCGGGCTGCGCTGTTCGGGCCGGAGCCTGCGATGGACGAACGGCACAGGCCAGAGCCGAAACCCGCGCGGGATCTGGGGGCCATGGTCGGCCCCTGGGGCGTGTTGAAAGGACGGGACCGATGATTGCGATTTTCCGGCTGGCGCTGTTTGGATTTGTGGTGCTGACCATTACCTATGTACTGGTGGCGGTTTATTCGCGGTCAGTGCGGCGGGAAAAGCTGGAAGAGGCGTTCGATTCCGGCGAGGCGACGCGTGATTTGCCAGAGGATGTAATGCCGGATCGTGCATCCTATATCGAGGCGGGAATGGCGGCCTATAACAAGGGGTTGAAGCGGCGGCTGATCTGGTTGGTGTATGTTATCCCGACGGTGGTGGTGGCGGTGACGGTCTATCTGGTGAACTATCAATAGTGAAGACGGGCAATAGTGAAGACGGGCAATAGCGAAGACGGGCAATAGGAGACGCGGGCGATGTGGCGGAAAATCAAATGGGGCATCTGGATCGTTCTGGCGATCTTTGTGGCGGCGTTCCTGCATTACACGTTGCCGCAGCATGATATCGTGCGGATCACGAACACCTACAACCGCCTGACAACGGTTGGGGAAAACTGGCTGTTCTATGCGTCGCCCGATACCGGCACGGCGGAGGGGACGCAAACCCGCGACATCCGTTTTATCGAAGCCGCGTTCGAGGATAAGACGGTGATCGTCTACCGGAACGAGGATACGGGTTGGGTCTGGCCGCCCTATTTCAAATACGACAGCAGCAACCTGCAGGCCGAAGCGGCGAACCTGAAGTCGACACCAGCGGCGGCGCAGTGGGTGTCGGTGACGCATTACGGATGGCGGTTTCCGTTCCTGTCGATCTATCCGAATGCGGTGAGCGTGAAGGAGGTCAGCGGGCCGGATTATTCGGCGTGGAACTGGGTGAGTACGATCATTCTGGTGGGGCTGGCATTCCTGTTGTTCATGTTGCGGCGGATGTGGCTGCAATTCTGGGAGCGCACGGTGGACCCGGCGATTGAGGCGGTGGACGCGAGTGCGGATGCGGCAAGGGACAGCGCGAAAGGGTTCTTCGGGCGGATCGGGGCGTGGTTCGGGACCTGGCGGAAGAAGGCGTAGAGCGTTTTGCCTTCGATGTTAATCATCCGGCGCGTTTTTTCCCCGCGCCTGCGAAGGGCGGTGCCTCGATGGCTGGAACGATGCTATCGGGGTCCCGGCCTGCGCCGGGACGTGACAGACTGGGCAGCGTCGTATCAACACAAATCAGTGTAGGCGGGTCGGACAGCATCCCCGTGCTTGGCATGTGGTGTCTGGCACGGGCTTTACCCCCGCAGAACCCCGCCGGTCGCTTTTGTCACCTTTTCAATGATCCGCGCCGACACGCCTTCAATCTCTGCCTCGGTCAGCGTCTGTTCCATCGGTTGCAGGCGCACGGTGATGGCAAGGGATTTCTTTCCCGCGCCCATCTGCGCCTCGGCACGATCGCCAGTGAACTGATCGAAGACCTTGACGCCCGCGATCAATGCCTTGTCCGCGCCTGTCGCCGCGTTCACGAGTGTCAGCGCCTCAACCCCTGCGTCAACGACAAAAGCGAAATCGCGTTCCACCGCCTGCAGGTCGCTGATCGCCAGCGCGGGGCGGGTGGTCATCTTGATCTTCGGCAGCGGGACGGATTCGATATGGATCGTCAATGCCACGGCGGGCCCTTTCACATCCATCGCGGCCAGTATTTTCGGATGAACCTCACCGTAAGTGGCCAATATATTCGGCCCGAGGTTAACCGAGCCTGAACGCCCCGGATGCCACCAGTCGGCGACCTTGCGCGTGATCTGCACGCGGGAAGGCGCGCCCAAGGTGGCCAGTACAGCCGTGGCATCCGCCTTGGCGTCATAGACATCGGCCATGCGACGCGACCCGTGCGGGTCACGCCCCGCCACAGCCCCGATCAGCAGAGCGGTGGCCTGCACGCCCTGTTCGCCGGGCTCACCACCCTGGAACACGGGGCCAAGTTCGAAGAGGGCAAGATCCAGGAACCCGCGCGCCTGATTGCGGGCGGCGGCGCGGAGCAGGCCGGGCAGCAGATCAGGCCGCAGATGCGACATTTCGGAGGAGATCGGATTGTCGATTTTCACCGCATCCGACCCGCCGCCGAACATGGCGGCATCGGCGTGGTCGATGAAGCTGTAGGTCACGCATTCGTTGTAGCCGAGGGCAGCAAGCGTTCGGCGCGCAGCCTTTTCGCGGCGTTGCTGTACGGTCAGGATCGGCTTTGGCACACCGGGCAGGGCACGCGGCAGGGGGGCGCCTTGCAGGTTTTCAAGGCTGGCGATGCGGGCGATTTCCTCCACCAGGTCCGCTTCGCCCAGCACATCGGGCCGCCAGGAAGGCGGGCTGGCCTGATTGCCGTGCAGGGTGAAGCCAAGGGCGGTAAGCGTCTGGCGCTGCTGGGATTCGGGCACGTCGAGGCCGACGAGTTGACCGAGGCGTGCCGGGTCAAAGGGATAGCTGCGGGCAGTGTCTGGGGCCGCGCCATCCATGGTAATATCGGACGGAGTGCCGCCGCAGAGGTCGATCACCATCTGGGTGGCCAGATCCAGACCCGGCAGGGTAAAAGCGGGGTCGATGCCGCGTTCAAAGCGGTAGCGGGCATCGGAATTGATCCGGAGCGCGCGGCCGGTGGCGGCGATGGTGATCGGGTCCCAATAGGCGGATTCGAGGAAGACATCCGTGGTTCCGGGGGTGCAGCCCGACGCCTCACCGCCCATGATTCCGGCCAGGCTTTCGGGGCCGTGATCATCGGAAATCAGCATCTGACCTGCGGAAAGGGTATAGGTCTTGCCGTCCAGTGCTTGCATCGTTTCGCCGCCCTGCGCGGGATGAATGCGCAGATTGCCGGTGACCTTGGCCGCATCAAAGACGTGCAGGGGGCGGTTCAGGCCAAAGGTGAAATAGTTGGTGATGTCCACGAGTGCCGAAATCGGGCGGAGGCCGATAGCCTTGAGCCGGGCGGCCAGCCAGTCGGGCGAGGGGCCGTTGGTGACGCCCCGGATCAGGCGGCCCGCGAAAAGGGGGCAGCCTTTGGATTTCAGCGCCGGGTCGATGGCCACCGTGATCGGGCAGGGGAAAGCGCCTTTGATCATCGGGATTTGCAGATCAATCAGCCGCCCGAGGCCACGCGCCGCCAAGTCGCGGGCGATGCCGCGCACACCCAGGGCATCGGGGCGGTTGGCGGTGATCTTGACGAAGATCATCGGGTCGTTCAGGCCGCGATAGTCGATCAGCCGCGCGCCCAAGGGCGCATCTTCGGGCAGGTCGATGATGCCGTCGTGGTTGTCCGACAGCATCAGTTCACGTTCGGAACACAGCATCCCGTTCGACTCCACACCCCTGATAACGCCGGGTTTCAGATCGACCCCGGTGCCCGGCACATGGGTGCCGACCGGGGCGAAAACCCCCACCAGCCCGGTGCGGGCATTGGGCGCGCCGCAGACGACCTGCACTTCGTCCATCCGGCCACCGGGGCCGTCGGGATAAGTTGCCACGCGGCACAGGCGCAGGCGGTCTGCATTCGGGTGCGGCAGCGCCTCGATCACTTTGCAGATGCGGAAGGCACCCAGGCTGTCGGCGGGGTTTTCGACGCCTTCCACCTCATGGCCCAGATCAGTCAGGGCATGCAGGATGACGTCCAGCGGGGCGGTGGTTTCAAGGTGATCTTTCAGCCAGGAAAGGGTGAATTTCATCGGGCGGGCCTTTTGTGACAGCGCTTTGGGGGATTAGCGCATCGGCGCGAAAAGGGGAAGGGTATGGCGGCTATTCGCCCATATCGTCCGCAATCGGATAGTCCGCGATACCCGGCAAGCCCTGATGATGGGCGTCGAGCCAAGGCAGCGCACGGGTCCGCAGGATGCGCATCGGTTCGTCGAGACTGGCGGGATTATCATGGATATCAAGGTAGTAGATCACACCGGCGTCCGGCCCCCTGCTGTCATCCGCAGGGTAAAAGCGGGCAATGCGGATATCGTCGTCCTGCGCCCAAAGGGTGCCGTCAAGGTCGATCCCGTCAGCGGGCAGAAAGCGCAGGTTGATGTAGGCCTCAAAGCCATACTGGCTGCGCTGCAGGTTGACGGCGGTCCTGCCGCGCGGGGACTGGCGCGCCCAGGTCGTGCCGGTACGGATATAGCCCGCCGCGCCCGCCACCGCGTCGATTGCGACAAGGATTGCGGTGACTGCCGCCTCGCGCTTGCGGGGG
>JANMDH010000161.1:0-1746 GCA_031376195.1 Gemmobacter sp.
CTACGGAATGGATTTTCTGGAAATTGCCCTGATGAACCCCGCCGCCGTCGATACGCACCATACCCGCACCCTGCTGGAAAAGAACGAAATGCCCGCCATTTGTTCGCTGGGCCTGCCCGAACACGCCTGGGCGTCGGTCCGCCCCGATGCCGCCATCGAATACCTGACCCTCGCTCTCGACAAGACCGCCGAAATGGGCTGCCTCGCGCTCAGCGGCGTCACCTTCGGCGGGATCGGCGAACGCACGGGCCGCCCCCCCACACCCGGCGAATATGACAATGTCGCGCGGGTTCTGACGGCGGCCGCAAAACACGCGAAATCGCGCGGGCTGCTGTTCGGCATCGAACCCGTGAACCGCTATGAAAACCACCTGATCAACACCGGCTGGCAGGCCGTGCAGATGATCGAACGCGTGGGCGCCGACAACCTGTTTCTCCACCTCGATACCTATCACATGAACATCGAGGAAAAGGGCGCAGGCAATGGCATTCTGGATGCCCGCGACCACCTCAAATACATCCACCTTTCCGAATCCGACCGGGGCACGCCGGGGCATGGCACCTGCGACTGGGACGAAATTTTCGCAACCCTCGCCGCAATCGGGTTCAAGGGCGGCCTTGCGATGGAAAGTTTCATCAACATGCCGCCCGAAGTGGCCTACGGTCTGTCCGTCTGGCGTCCCGTCGCCCCCAGCGAGGCCGAGGTGATGGACGAAGGTCTTCCCTTCCTGCGTGGAAAAGCCCGGCAGTACCGCCTGATCTGATCACTTCTGGTCAAAATACAGGAGGCCCCGCGCTACCAGTACTCGGTGCCCGGTCCGCCCTTCGGGATGCCGTCCAGATTCGATGTCACCCATCCCCCGTAAAAATCGCCCGGCTGCGGCAGCACCCGCTCCGCCCCCACAAAACAGGCCTCCATCAGCCCCGGATAAAAGGCCACGAACCCGGCAAGCGCCCCAAACCGCGCCGTTGGCTGATCATACGACCATGCCGCGCGACGCGCCGTCGTGCCGCCTGCGTTCACGTCAAAATACCGCGCCGTCCCCTTCCATTCGCACAGACTGCGCCCCGCTGCGGGATTCAGCTCCGCGCGCACATCATCGGGCGGCACATAATAACTCGGCGCGTGATGCGTCTCCAGCACCCGCAGGGCCCGGATCGTGTCAACAATGACCACGCCCCCCAGATGAATGATGATCCGCTGTGCCACGGGTTCCAATCCCGGGGGCCTTGGATAGGACTGCACATTTTCGCGGGCAAGGTCGGTCATCTTGTTTCCCATGGCGCACGGCCACGGGGCCGTCGCAATGCCGTTCTGGTGCGGACGGCGGGACTTGAACCCGCACTCTGTTAAGAAGCAGATTTTCGTACCACTTCGACTTTCGCCGCCGCCGTCTTGGGCGTTCGTGGTCTGGACTGTCCCTTCACCATGGCCATCTCAGGCTTTAGGTGCCACCCGTCCAGTCTCTACACCTTCCCCCACCGGGGGCTTGGCTCGGGATTGGCCTAAGGCCGAAGCCCGTTAGCGTTCCCCGACTTTGAGCGGTTCTACTCCGCGGATTTCCCCGCGGGCACTCCAATTAAAGTCTGCTGCGTCTACCGATTTCGCCACGTCCGCATTCCCGCGCGTCCTGCCACATCACGCCGCCTTGCGCAATCGCCCAGATTGCTGCCCATGGCCTTTCGCCCTCCACACCCGATCCGCTTCCCGGCAGTGCAAGCGCGATTGACTAGCGCCTCCCCCTTC
>JANMDH010000165.1:0-15877 GCA_031376195.1 Gemmobacter sp.
GATGCATCCGCACCGGCCCCGGTGCGCGGGTTGGCATCCGTGAAGGCGGGACGCAGCTGAGGCACCACATCGTCGGTGCGCGGGCTGCCTACGGGGTGTTATAAAGGGCGTGGAGGCCGTCGCGGGTTTCGATCCGGTCCACGCCCTAGCGTTTTCGTTTCTTCGGTTTGGGGGCGGGAACTTCGGCCGCGACGGTGCGCAGAACGCGGGCCATGAGATCGGCATCATCCAGCGCGGCGTCGATCATGAGATACGGTTTGGCACCGGGGTAGGGCGGGGCCATTGGGTTGTGTTCCAAAAGGGCCATGGCCCCCATGGTGGGTTTCACGAACAGGGTGTTGTCGCAGATCAGGGCTATGACCTTGCCGTCCAGATACAGGGCGTATTCCCCGAACATTCTGCGCGCGGACAGATCGCCCGCGCCGGAAAGCTGATCCAGCATGTGGTCAAGGGTGCGGGGGTCTGTGGACATGGTTCATGCCGCCGGAAATCCGGCCTCGGCCATCAGGCGGGTGCTGGCGGTTTCGATGTCTGTTTCGATCCGGGTCATGAATTCGGAATTGCCCAGCCCGGGCGGAAGGGCGGGCAG
Organism: Gemmobacter sp.; assembly: GCA_031376195.1. GTDB lineage: Bacteria > Pseudomonadota > Alphaproteobacteria > Rhodobacterales > Rhodobacteraceae > JANPIX01. The sequence goes on from JANMDH010000165.1 coordinate 590, forward strand.
GAATTCCACGATGGCCAGCCCCGGCTTTTTCAGGATACCGCCCTTGGGCCACAGGACCCCGACGTTGACGGCAACGGGAACGCAGGTTTGTTTGAGATGCCCGTAGAGCAGGGCGGACCCGACCTTGTAGGGGGCTTTGACCCCGGGGGCGACGCGGGTGCCCTGAGGATAGATGATCAGCTGGCCGGGTTCCGTGAGGCCGGCCTTCACATCGGCGAGCATCTTGGACACTGCCGCGCCTTTTTTGCCGCGATCCACGGGAATGCAGCCGAAGCGGAGGGCATACCAGCCGATGACGGGGGTCCAGATCAGTTCCTTTTTCATGATGAAGCGGCCCTGCGGCACGGCGCTGTAGATCAGGATGATATCGAAAAAGGATTGATGCTTGGCGGCGATGATCGCCTCGCCCATCGGGGGGGTGCCGCGGATTTCTGAGCGGATGCCGACAAGGATGCGGGCGGTAAAGATCACCCAGCGGCAATAGGCGTGGCAGGCGGCAACGGCGCCTTCGCGGCTGATGATGGCATAGGGCAGCCAGACGATGCCAACGACGAGCAGGGCGACATACATCTGGACGACGAAGATAAGCGAAAGCAGCCAGCGCATCAGGTGAGTTCCCTTAATTTGCGGAATGCCGCGAGACGGGTGGCAAGGAAGGCCACGAGGCCCGCGATGATCGGCAACAGCAAGGGCAAAAGCCATTCGACGCCCTGAAAGCCGAGACCTGTCAGAAAACCGCCTTCGGTTTCGGGGGATGGCAGCAGGGCGACGGCGATAAGGCCGGCGGCGGCCCCGATGGCGGCCCCGGCAAAGGCGCGCAGGGTAAAACGGCGGACGAAGGCGCGGGCGATGTAGTTATCCTGTGCGCCGACCATGCGCAGGACGCGGATGACCTGCGCGTTGGAGGCAAGGGCGGCATTCGCGGCAAGGGTGATCATGGCGGCCATGGTGGCCCCGATCAGGCCGATGCAGAGGACGCCCAGCAGCCGCAGTCGACCCGCGGCAATCACCAGCGGTGCGCGCCAGCGACCGTGATCATCAAGAACAGCCCCCGGTGCCTCGGCCGACAGGCGCAGGCGCAGGCCGGTGGCGTCGAACCCGTCGGGGGTGGAGCTGATTTCAATCAGGCGGGGGATGGGCAGGCTCTCGACGGGGAGATCGGCCCCGAACCACGGGGCAAGCAGGGTGCGCTGTTCGTCATCGGTCAGGGCGCGGGCACTTTCGATGCCGGGGGTGGTGGAGAGCACGTCGAGCACGGCGCGGGCCTGCACCTCGATCTGGTCCGAGGGGGCGGAGACGCGGATGGTGGCGGTATTGGCCAACGCATTGGACCAGCGATCCGCCAAGCGCCCGGCGGCAAAGGACAGGGCAAGGGCGAAAACGGCCAGAAAGGCCATCACTGCAGAGGTAAAGCTGGTCAGCGAGGCGGTATGGCCCGTCGGCGGCACGACGCGGGCCGTGGGGCCATCAAAACGCGCAAGATCAGGCAGAAATCCGGCCATCACAGATCCGCCCCGGCCAGTTGGACGCGCTGATCCTTGATGCGCAGGACGCGGGCGGGCACCTGGGCCTTGGCGGTGCGGATCAGGGTCAGGTCATGGGTGGCGACAAGGATGGTCTTGCCCATCTTGTTGAGTTCGACAAGCAGGGTCAGCAGGCGTTGCGACATTTCCCAATCCAGATTGCCGGTGGGTTCATCCGCAAGAATGACGTCGGGGGACATGATGATGGCCCGGGCGACGGCGGCGCGCTGGCGTTCGCCGCCGGACAACTGGGGGGGGAAGGCATCGGTGAGATGCGACAGGCCGACCCATGTCATGAGATCGGCGAGATCATCGGTTTCCGACCCGCGACCCGACACGGTGAGGGGCAGCATGATGTTGGCGGTCAGGGGGAGGTGGTCGAGAAACTGGCAATCCTGATGAACAATGCCCATGCGGCGGCGTGTGCGGGCCAGATCATCGCGGGTCAGGGACCGAACATTCTGATCAAAAAGGTTTATTTGTCCAGTGCTGGGCAGAAGTTCCCCGTAGCACAGGCGCAGAAAAGTGGTTTTTCCGGCACCGGAGGGACCGGTCAGAAAGTGAAACGAGCCAGGTTGCAGCCGCAGCGAAATGTCGGACAGAAGGTCTGCCCCGCCATAGTTATAAGCAACTTTTTCAAAGGTGATCACGGAAAAGCGGCTCCTAGATGGGGGCGGGCGGGTGTGTCTGACCCGGTGTTTGCGTTGCATCCTTGCCTAATGCGCGCAACTCATTCAATCAGAAGGGTGAGATAAATGCCACAAAGGGTTGGACGTGCGTGTTACCATCGTTACAACTTGGTCGGGAACCGCTAAATTACGGCTGAAATAAGACGGGTGGGTCTGAACGGATGCGGCTGATATGCCCGAATTGCGACGCGCAATATGAAGTGGGTGACACTGCGATCCCGGCTGGCGGTCGGGATGTGCAGTGTTCAAATTGTGGAAACACCTGGTATCAACTGCCGGGTCAGGCAGTGGCGATGGCGGCAAAGCCGCTTGATCTGCCTGCTGCGCGCAAAGCGCCGTTCGATGTGCCGGAGCCACCGGTGGCGCAGGACGACACGGCACCGACTGCCCGGTTGAAGGCGGCCGCAGGGCGTAAACCCAAGGCCACGACAGTTTCGGCACAGGACGAGGATCTGCCGCCCGCAGCTGCGGAATCGGCGAGTGATGAAGATATCGCGAGTGCGGCCACGGTGCCGCCTGTGGTGACGGAAGTCCCGCCGGGCGCGTTTGACGGCCCGCCGCCCCTGCCGCGCAGAAAACTGGATGAGAGCGTGGTTTCGGTTCTGCGCGAAGAGGCGGCGCGCGAAGCTGCGGCAAAACAGGCGGACGCAGCGGCGAGCCAGATGGGTGTGCGTGAGACTGGCGTGACAGCGGAACCGCCTGTGGGGGACGCGACCGGCGACGCGGGTATGGCGCAAGCGGACCCTATCGCAGGGGCGGTGGAGGCGCAGATCGCGGCGGTGATCGTGCAGGATGCGGCGATTGCGCAGCGTGTCACGAAGGGGCGTGAGCTGCTGCCGAATATCGAGGAGATCAATTCGACCTTGCGGTCGGGGTCGGATCGGGGCGCGGAAAGCGTCGAGGATAGCGACAGCGATGAGGAAGAGATCCTGCAGCAGCGCAGGCGGGGGTTTCGCACCGGGTTTTCATTGATGTTCCTTGTCGGGGTGCTGCTTTTGCTGGTCTATGTGTCGGCCCCGCGCATCGTTGCGATGATGCCGGAATCGAAGCCGTATATGCAGTCTTACGTGGCGCAGGTGAACACTGCGCGGTTCTGGCTGGACGGTATGATGCAGAAAGCGTCCAACAGTCTGGCGTCAGAAGACGTCGAATAGGCGTTTGCGTTTGTAAGGGATGTGGTCATAATTCATGCTTGTTGCGTGGAGCCGATCCGCCCTGACAGGCGGCATTTGGCTGCAGGGAGCGAGGTCGCCCGTCAGGTCGCATGAGCGGGGGCACCCTTAGAACAGGTCGAGCAACCTGCGCAGATAATCGCGTTCGGCATCGGGGCGCAGTTGATCGCCTGACCTGCGGCGGATTTCCTCCAGCAAGGTCTGGGCGCGCCGATAGACGTCTTCGCCTTGCAGCAGGTTGCGGTCGGATCCGATCCGTCCCGCCTCGCCCAGTTCCCGGCCCAGCGGATCGCGCGCGGAATTCGGATCGGCCTTGCCAAAAGCCTCGCCCTGATTTGCGGCACCTTGCTGCTGATCTTCCGCCAAAGCCGACCCGAGGTTGCGCAACCCTTCGCGCAGCGCTTCCATCGCCTCGGCCTGACGGTCGAGCGCGCCGGACAAATCGCCCTCGCGCAGGGCGCGTTCGGCTTCGTTCATCGCGCGGCCCGAATCTTCCAGCGCCCGCCTGCCGGCATCGCCCTGTTCGCTGCCTTGTCCCGGCAGCGCATTGTCGTTCAGCCCGTTCAGGCGATCGCGCAGTTCCTGCTGACGTTCGGCCAGACTTTGCCCCCCCTCGCCCCCGCCCTGCTGGTCACCGTTCTGGCCGTCCTTACCCTGCTGTTGCCCGTCGCCCGGGCCTTGCTGTCCGTCCTGCAATTCCTGAAAGGAATCGTCCGACAGGCCCTGCTGATCGCGCAATGTATCCTGCAGATCGCGCATTCCCTGTTGGCCCGGCCCGCCCTGCCCCTTGCCGCCGGGGCCTTGGGTCATCTGCATGTTTTCCATCAGATCGCGCAGTGCTTCCATCAGCTCTTGCGCCTCGGCGGTCTTGCCTTCTTCCATCAGCTTTTGCAACTCGTCCAGCATCTGCTGAATCTGGTCGCCGGTGATGGTCTGCTGTTGCATATTTTCCGACATCTGACTGTCGGGGTTGCGCTGCTGTTCTTCGGCGAGCTGCTGCATGTAGTCATCCATCGCCTCGCGCAATTCCTGCATCAGTTCGGCGATTTCGGCAGGGTCGGCCCCGTTGCGGATGGCTTCGTCCAACCGGTCCTGCGCGCGTTGCAGGCGTTCCTTGGCGGATTTCAGATCGCCCTCTTCGATCAGCAGCGCGATGTCCCAGAGCGCATCGGCGATTTCGTCGCGAACTTCGGGCGTCAGGTTGACCTTTTCCGCCTCCAGCCGCCGCAGGGCGACGCGCAGGCGCAGATAGGCCGCTTCGTTCCGGATCAGGTCTTCTGGGCGGTTGGTGACCGCTTTCATGATCTGGACGGCCCGAGGGGCGTTCATGCGCGACCACAGGATATCGCGACGCATTTCGATCACGGCCGCGGCCAGAGGATCGAAAAACCGCTTGCCCGGCAAAACCACCTTCAAGGGCGTGGCGTCCCCGGTCTGTCCCGCCGCATCGCTGACCTGCAGCCGGATTTCGACGGGCAGATTGGCGAAGGGATGTTTGGAGATATCTTCGATCAGGTTTTCCGAAAATTCTGCCCTGCTGCCCGTGATCGGCATGGGCAAATCGAGCACAAGAGGTTCCCGCGCCTCGGGGTCGGGGGCCAGACCGAAGCGGCGATCAGTCGCGGCCATATCGAGGGTGATCGTGGCTGTGCCGCCGGTGACCCCGTGATCGTCTTTCGCGCTGAACGGCAGTTTCATCTGCCCTTCTTCTTCACGCGTGATTTCACCTGCCATGGTTACGGTCGGGGCCGCATCCGGCAAAGCGACCACCGTCCAGACCCTGCCCCCCGCGCCTTCGATGCTGATCTTGCCGCCTTGCACCACGTCGAATTCCTGTGCCTGATCCGACGCAGGGGTCGGGTTCAGTCGGGCGGAGACAGTTTCACTAAGCGTGAGGTTACCCACATCACCATAGAGGCGGACCTGAATATGGGTGCCGGTCGGGACCTGGAGTACACCTTCGGGGATGTCATTCAAATACAGGGCAGGTTTGCCCGTATGGGCGGGGGGCTGGGCCCAGCCTTCCCAGCTTGGCCCCATCGCGACGGCCTGGGCGGCATTCGGCCCAAGGCCTGCCACGGATGCCACGCGCCACAGCGACCCGAACATGAGCGCAATCACCAGCAGGGTCAGCGCCATATAGCGAAAACCGAAGGGGTCGCGTGATGAAAGACGCAGATCGGGGGCGACTGCGCGGGCCTTGGCTGCGGCGCGTGCCATGCGTTCGCGGTGGGCCTGCCAGACGGCCACGGAGGCGGCATCGCCCCGGCCAATCGCCTGATCATCGGTCAGGGCGGCAATCGGGCGACCGGGAAGGGACGCGTCGAGGCGGGCGAGGGCGTCGGCCCGGGTGGGGACGTGAAAGGAGCGCCAGCCGGAATAAAGCGCGAACAGGACGCCGAGGATGGAGGTGACGAGCCCGATCCAGACCGCCTCGATCGGCAGGCTGTCCTGCAGGCCAAAGGCGAGAATGGCCAACACTGCGATCAGAACAGACCAGAGCGGCCAGAAGGACCGGCTGAGGCGTTCGGCCCACAAACCTGCCGTCGTCAGGCGCAGGGGCCAGACAATCCGGGTCATCATCAGCTTTGGGTCGATCGGTGTCATGCCCCTCGCCGCGCTGCGCGTTGGTTTGGTCTGGCCTTATCCGGATCGTTCCGCATTACAGCCATGATGGCAATCTATCCCTGTTCACCATTTCGTCAAAGGTCGGACGGGCGCGGATGACGGCGAATTGATCCCCGTGTACCAGAACTTCGGGGATCAGGGGGCGGGAATTGTATTCCGAGGCCATGACGGCCCCGTAGGCACCTGCCGAACGGAAGGCGACAAGATCGCCTGCAGCAATGCGCGGCAGGGACCGGGCCTTGGCAAAAGTGTCGCCCGTTTCGCACACCGGGCCGACGACGTCGTAGGTCTGCTGTTCCGCGCCCGGCACAGGTTCGACCACCGGGACAATATCATGGTGCGCGCCATACATGGACGGGCGGATCAGATCGTTCATGGCGGCGTCGAGGATGAGGAAATCGCGTTCTTCGCCCTGTTTGACGTAGATCACTGCAGCGACGAGCAGGCCTGCATTGCCGGAAATCAGGCGGCCGGGTTCAATCTCGATCTCGCAGCCCAGATCGCCGACCGTGCGTTTGATCATCGCGCCGTAGTCGGAGGGCAGGGGCGGGGCGTCATTCCCGCGCGTGTAGGGAATGCCCAAGCCGCCGCCGAGATCAAGGCGGCGGATATTGTGCCCTTCGGCGCGCAACTGGCGGGTCAGGTCTGCGACCTTGAGATACGCCTCTTCAAACGGGGCAAGATCGGTCAGCTGGCTGCCGATGTGCACGTCGATGCCAACCACGTCGATGCCGGGCAGGGAGGCGGCTTCGGCATAGACCTGGGGGGCGCGGCTGATCGGGATGCCGAATTTGTTTTCCTTTTTGCCGGTCGCGATTTTCTCATGCGTTTTCGCATCGACATCGGGGTTCACGCGGATGGTGATCGGGGCCACCGCGCCCATTGAGGCGGCAACTTCGGATAGGGCGCGCAGTTCGGGTTCGGATTCGACGTTGAACTGACGGATGCCGCCTTCCAGCGCCGCGCGCATTTCGGACCGGGTTTTGCCAACGCCGGAAAACACGATGCGGTCACCGGGCACACCTGCCGCCTTGGCGCGCAGGTATTCGCCGATGCTGACGACATCCATGCCCGCGCCAAGATCGCCGAGCACCTTGAGAACGGCGACGTTGGACAGGGATTTGATGGCGAAACAGACCTGATGCGGCAAGGGCGACAGGGCGTCGGTGAACAGGCGGTAATGGCGGGTCAGGGTGGCCGTGGAATAGACATAGAAGGGGGTGCCGGCCGAGGCGGCGATGTCGGAGAGGGGGACGTCTTCGGCATGAAGATAGCCGTTTTTATAGGTGAAATGGTCCATCTTCCGCTTTCTGTATCACAGGCTGGAAAGGGTATAGCAGACCCCGGTGCAGGTGCAATTCGGGCGGGAGCCAAATTGTTTGCGAACATTCCGGGTTCAGGTACCGTCTGCTTTTGATCGCAAAAACAGATAGAGCGGCAAACCGCAGCTGACGCCGATGGCGAAGGTGGCGGGGATGGCGATGAGGTTCAGCCATGCCTTGCGGGGCAGTGTTTCGGCCACGATCCAGACGGTCAGGGCAATCGCGGCAATCGTCAGATCCCATGTCAGCCCGGTGGTGGAGGCGTTGACATGCCACGCGTCGATGAGGCCGGACAGGCCGGTGCCGGTTTCGCGCATGTAAGTGACGAACCAGTACATCGGATGCACGGCCCCCCAGAAGGCCAGCGCCAGCCAGATGATCCGCAGGCCTGTCATCAAAGCTTGGTCCCCCCCCCGACACCGCCGACATTGGTGCCGACGCCGACGCCGCCTTGGCCGGCGCCCACTGTCACGCCGCCGACGTTCGTGGTGACCTTGGGCACCAGACGGACGCCCTTCGGGCCGATGCCCAGACCGACGCCAAGCTTTGGCTGGGTCGGGCCTGTTTCGCAGGCGGACAGGGCGAGAATGCCGCAGATGGCGATGAGCCGGATCATGGGTTCTGCACCAGAACGCCGATCTGTGCGTCGCCCGAAACGCTGATGCCCGGTTTCATCGCGGGTTTGGCGGCGGGGGCCACGGGCGCGCCATCTGCACCACAGGCAGCAAGCGCCAGAACCAGCGCCAGTGACAGGTATTTATTCATCGCTCTCTCCATTTTCATAGGTCTGCGTGACCTTGGGTTATCCGAGTGCGGCCTGCCAGCGGGCGACTTGCGTGCGAACCTGATCCGGCGCGGTTCCGCCGTAGGAGGTACGGCTGTTCACGGAATTTATCACACCAAGGACGTCAAAGACATCTTTCGTGATCGCGGGATGCACGGACTGCATGTCGGTCAGTGTCAGATCAGGCAGATCGCAGCCCTTTTTCTCGGCCATGGCGACCAGGGTCCCGGTGACATGATGTGCGTCGCGGAAGGGCAGGTTGAGGGTGCGCACCAGCCAGTCGGCGAGATCGGTGGCGGTGGAAAAGCCGGAGGCGGCGGCGGCGGCAAGGGCATCGCGGTTGGCGGTCATGTCGCCGACCATGCCGGTCATCGCAGCGAGGGCGAGCATCAGGGTGTCGGCAGCGTCGAACACCTGTTCCTTATCTTCCTGCATGTCCTTGGAATAGGTCAGGGGGAGGCCCTTCATCACGGTGAACAGGGCGACCGTCGCGCCCAGTATCCGCCCGAGTTTCGCGCGCAGAAGTTCAGCGGCATCTGGGTTTTTCTTTTGCGGCATGATGCTGCTGCCTGTGGTCCAGTTGTCAGACAGGCTGACAAAGCGGAATTGGGCGGTGGACCAGATCACCAGTTCCTCGGCAAAGCGGGACAGGTGCAGGGCGCAGATGCTGGCGGCCGCGAGGAATTCGAGCGCGAAATCGCGGTCGGATACGCTGTCGAGTGAATTGGCGGTCGGCCTGTCGAACCCGAGCGCCTGCGCAGTCATGTCGCGGTCGATCGGAAAGGAGGTGCCTGCCAGGGCGGCAGCGCCGAGGGGGCTTTCGTTCATGCGGGCGCGGGCGTCGATGAAGCGGCCGCGGTCACGGGCGAGCATTTCGACATAGGCCAGCATGTGATGGCCCCAGGTGACGGGCTGGGCCACCTGCAGATGCGTAAAGCCGGGCATGACCCAGTCGGCCCCGGCATCGGCCTGTGCAACAAAGGCGCGCATCAGGGCGGTGATGCCCCCGATGGCGGCATCGCACTGATCCCGGACCCAGAGGCGAAAGTCGAGGGCGACCTGATCGTTGCGCGACCGGGCGGTGTGCAAGCGGCCTGCGGCATCGCCGATCACTTCGCGCAGACGGGACTCCACATTCATGTGGATGTCTTCCAGTTCGGGGCGAAACTGGAATTTTCCCGTGTCGATCTCTGACAAGACCGTGAGAAGGCCTTCCCCGATGGCCTTGGCGTCCGTATGAGTAAGGATGCCTGTCGCAGCCAGCATGGCTGCATGGGCGCGCGAGCCTGCAATGTCCTGCGCGTAGAGCCGTTTGTCGAACCCGATGGAGGCGTTGATCGCCTGCATGATCGCGTCCGGCCCGGTGGCGAAACGCCCGCCCCACATGGCATTGGCCGCAGGGGTGGCAGGGGTCTTGGGGGGTATGGTCATGAGGGGCCTGAACTGGAGATGATATGCTGCGGTACGCTTTAGCGGTTCTTTATACGGCCTTGGTGTTTGGTGCAAACCCGGCGGCGGCTGACATCGCGGCGGCGGATGCCCTGCGCGCGGGGGACATGAAGAAACTGGCATTTCATGCGGCGGCGGTGCCGGTGCCGGAGATTGGCCTGATCGGGATGGATGACAGCGCGCACAGCCTGGCCGAGTACAAGGGCAAATGGGTGGTCGTGAATTTCTGGGCGACATGGTGCCCGCCTTGCCGCAAGGAAATGCCCAGCCTCGACCGGCTTCAGGCGGAGTTGGGAGGGGATGCCTTTGCCGTCGTGACGGTGGCGACAGGCCGCAACCCGCCGCAAGCGATCACGAAATTCTGGGAGGAGGCGGGGATCATGAACCTGCAGCCACTGCGCGACCCGAAATCGGAACTTGGCCGCGCGATGGCGGTGCTGGGCCTGCCGGTCACGGTGATCCTGAACCCCGAAGGTCAGGAAGTGGCCCGCCTGATCGGGGACGCGGATTGGGGCGGGCCGGAGGCGCTGACGATGTTCCGGGCGCTGATCGCGCCCTGATCATCGCCGCGCCAGGGCGGCGACGTGATCATGGCGGTGGCAGGTGACCAAATGGTCATTTACCATGCCGACGGCCTGCATGAAGGCGTAGATGATGGTGGGGCCGCAGAAGGTGAAGCCGGCCATTTTCAGGTCTTTCGAAATTTGCGTGGAAAGATCCGTCGCTGTCGGGACCTGGGCCATGCTGGCAAAGCGGTTCTGGAGGGGGTGTCCGTCCATGTAGGACCAGAGATGGTCGCTGAAACTTTGGCGTTCGGCGATCCGCAGGTAGGCCTGCGCCGATTTGATCGTGCCTTCGATCTTGCCCCGGTGGCGCACGATGCCCGCGTCACCAAGAAGGCGGGTCACGTCATCGTCGCCCCAGTGCGCGATGATTTCGGGGTGAAACCCCTGAAATGCCGTGCGGAAGGCGTCGCGTTTGCGCAGGATCGTGATCCAGGACAGGCCCGCCTGAAAGCCGTCGAGGACCAGCTTTTCCCAGAGCGCGCGGCTGTCCCGTTCGGGCACGCCCCAATCGGTGTCGTGGTAGGCAACATACAGCGGGTCGGTGCCGCACCAAGGGCAGCGTTCGGGATTTGCGGCCATTTCCAGGATACCTAAAATTAGAACAAAAGTGGAATATTCATTTCGTGTTTACCCATCGCGGTGCAGTCTGTCGAGGTGTTCATCGGCGGATCGGGGCGGATATGGCGGGGCAGGGCATTGGGTTGAAGGGCAGGGAGACGGGGATCGAAGATGCCGATCCCGTCAGCTTTGCCATATCGCAGGCGGATCAGCAGACCATCGCGATGGTGCGCACGGCATTGGAGACAAAGCGGCTGGCTTTGGCGTTTCAGCCCGTGGTGGTGGCAAAATCGCCCGACCGGGTGGTCTTTCACGAAGGGCTGATCCGGGTGCTCGACCCGTCGGGCAGGATCATCCCGGCGCGGGATTTCATGGGGGCGGTCGAACAGCAGGACATCGGGCGTCTGATCGACTGCGCGGCGCTGGAACTGGGGCTGGGCGTCTTGTTGCGGCACAAGGATCTGCGCCTGTCGCTGAACATGTCGGCGCGGTCTATCGGATATCCGCGGTGGATGCGGACCCTGCAGCGCGGGCTGAAGGCAAGCCCAACGGTCGGGGAGCGGTTGATTCTGGAAATGGCGGAAAGCTCGGTCAATCTGGTGCCGGAACTGGTGGCCGAATTCATGCGGGGGCTGCAGCAGCACGGGGTTACATTCGCGCTCGATGGGTTTGGCGCGGGTCTGACGTCGATGAAGCATTTCCGGGATTTCTATTTCGATATCCTGAAAATCGACGGGCAATTCAGCCGGGGGCTGAACGCGAACCCCGACAATCAGATGCTGCTGCGCGGGATGATCCTGCTGGCCCGGCATTTCGACATGATGACCGTGGCTGAAGCGGTGGAAACCCCGGCCGAGGCGGAGGCGTTGCGCGCCATGGGTATCGACGCGATGCAGGGTTATCTGATCGGCGCGCCGACGGTGCGCCCCGCATTCCTGCAGGCTGCTGCGCGCAAATCTGCCTGACGGATGCGACCTTTCGCATCCAAGACGCTTGCGATTTCCCGGTGCGGGCCTTACCGGTTTAGAGAAGCGGCGCGTATGCGTCTGCATGCAATGCTTTCCTTGGGGGGATCAATCCATGACCAATGTTGTAATCGTATCAGCCGCCCGCACCGCTGTGGGCAGCTTTAATGGCGCTTTCGCCGCCACGCCTGCGCATGATCTGGGGGCGGCAGTGATCGAGGCGGTGGTGGCCCGCGCGGGGGTGGACAAGGCGGAAGTATCCGAGACGATCCTGGGGCAGGTTCTGACGGCAGGGCAGGGGCAGAACCCGGCGCGGCAGGCGCATCTCAAGGCGGGTCTGGCGAAAGAAGCGTCGGCATGGAGCCTTAATCAGGTTTGCGGATCGGGTCTGCGGGCGGTGGCGCTGGGCGCGCAGCATATCCAGTTGGGGGACGCGGACATTATCGTGGCGGGGGGGCAGGAAAGCATGTCCCTGTCGCCGCATGTGGCGCATCTGCGGGCGGGGCAGAAGATGGGCGACATGGCGTTCATCGACAGCATGATCCGGGATGGGCTGTGGGACGCGTTCAACCATTACCACATGGGGCAGACGGCGGAAAACGTAGCCGGCCAATGGCAGATTTCCCGCGATATGCAGGACGAATTCGCGGTGGCGAGCCAGAACAAGGCCGAGGCGGCGCAGAAGGCCGGGCGGTTCGCGGATGAGATCGTGCCCTTCGTGGTGAAAACCCGCAAAGGGGATATTTCGGTCGATGCGGATGAATACATCCGGCACGGCGCGACGCTGGAGTCGATGGCGAAACTGCGCCCGGCATTCGTCAAGGACGGTTCGGTGACGGCGGGGAATGCCTCGGGTTTGAACGACGGGGCCGCGGCGGTTCTGCTGATGACGGCGGAAAATGCCGAAAAGCGCGGGCTGTCGCCGCTGGCGCGGATCGCGTCTTATGCGACGGCGGGTCTGGACCCGGCGATCATGGGGGCGGGCCCGATTCACGCAAGCCGCAAGGCGCTGCAGAAGGCGGGCTGGAAAGTCGGTGATCTGGACCTGGTGGAGGCGAACGAGGCGTTTGCGGCGCAGGCTTGTGCGGTGAACAAGGATATGGGCTGGGACACGGGAATCGTGAACGTGAACGGCGGCGCGATCGCCATCGGGCATCCGATCGGCGCATCGGGCGCGCGGATTTTGAACACACTGCTGTTTCAGATGAAACGGCAGGGCGCGAAACGGGGTCTCGCGACGTTGTGCATCGGTGGGGGCATGGGTGTGGCCATGTGTCTTGAACTCGCCTGACGCTGCAACCGCAGCATTATTTCGCATACGCAGCATCGGGCGCAACATTGTTGCGCCCGTTTGTTTGTCTGGATAGTCTGAACACGGAAACAATGTCTTAAGGGGGGAATCATGGGCAGGGTCGCACTCGTCACAGGCGGATCGCGGGGAATAGGGGCTGCGATTTCGACGGCCTTGCAGGCCGCAGGCTATACAGTGGCGGCGAATTATGCGGGCAATGACGCGGCGGCGGGGGCATTTACCCAGGAAACCGGGATTCCCGCCTACAAGTGGTCGGTGGCCGATTATGACGCCTGCGTGGCAGGGGTTGCGCAGGTTGCTGCGGCGCATGGACCGATCAGTATTCTGGTCAACAACGCGGGCATCACGCGCGACGCGATGTTCCACAAGATGACACCCCAGCAGTGGCGCGAGGTGATTGATACCAATCTGTCGGGCCTGTTCAACATGACCCATCCGGTCTGGACCGGGATGCGGGATGCGAAATTCGGGCGGGTGATCAACATAAGTTCGATCAACGGTCAAAAAGGCCAGGCGGGGCAGGCGAATTATTCCGCGTCAAAGGCGGGCGATCTGGGGTTTACCAAGGCGCTGGCGCAGGAAGGCGCGCGGGCGGGGATCACGGTGAACGCGATCTGCCCGGGGTATATCGCGACGGAAATGGTCAAGGCGATTGACGCGAGTGTGCTGGCGGAGCGTATCATCCCGCAGATTCCGGTCGGGCGGCTGGGCGAGCCTGAGGAGATTGCGCGGATCGTGACGTTCCTTGCGTCAGACGAGGCGGGGTTCATCACCGGATCGACGATCAGCGCGAATGGCGGGCAGTTCGTGGTCTGACATCAGCTTGCGGCGGGACGGAAAAGCCTTCAGAAGGCTTTTCGCAAATTCCTTTTGAAGGAATTTGGTGGGGGTCATATGTCGCGCACGAAAGCCACGGCCATCGGGTTCACCGCTGTTCTGATGTGGGCGTTGCTGGCGCTGTTTACCATCGGGTCTGCCCCGGTGCCGCCATTGCAGCTGAACGCGATGTGTTTCGGCATCGGCGGCGGGATCGGGCTGATCTGGACGGCGCGGGGGGCGGGTCTTTCGGTGCTGCGCGGGGTGTCATGGAAGGTCTATGCCTTTGGCACGTTTGGCCTTTTTGGGGCGCATTTCCTGTATTTCACGGCATTCCGGATGGCACCGCTGGCCGAGACCGGGCTGATTGCTTATCTTTGGCCGCTGATCATCGTGCTGATGTCGGGCCTGCTGCCGGGGGAACAATTGCGCCCGATGCACCTGATCGGGGCCTTTCTTGCGTTTGCCGGGGCGGCGCTGATCGTTCTGAAGGGTGGGGCCACGCTGAATGCGGCGGCCTTGCCGGGGTTTGCGGTGGCGTTTGCCTTTGCCCTGACATGGGCGAGTTATTCGGTGCTGTCGCGCCGTCTTGGCACCGTTCCGACGGAGAGTGTCACCGTGTTCTGCCTTGCTGCCGCCCTGCTGTCGGCGATCGCGCATCTGGCGGTGGAACAGACGGTGTGGCCGGACGATGCGCAGGGATGGCTTTCGGTGGCGGCTTTGGGCATAGGCCCCGTTGGCGTGGCGTTTTTTACCTGGGATATCGGGATGAAACGGGGTGACATCCAGCTTTTGGGGGTCGCTTCCTATGCGGCCCCGCTTTTGTCGACACTTGCCTTGATCATGGCTGGGATAGCACAGTCATCGGTCACACTCGCCTTTGCGGCGGTGCTGATCGCGGCAGGGGCAGCACTGGCCGCGCGGGCCAGCGCGATGGTCCGGCCGTAGTCAGCCGTCGGACAGGCGGGTGATTTCTTCCTTCAGCTTCAGTTTCTGCTTTTTCATATTGGCGATCTTCAACGCATCCGATGCGGGTTGCCGTTGGGCCTGTTCCACCATTGTTGAAAGGTTCTCATGCTTGCGGCGCAGTTCCTGCAGATGCGAAGCGATGGTCATATCCGTCCTCCTGTGATGGGTCCTGATCTTGTCAGTCCACCACAGAGTTTGAGTCGTGTCACCAAATCTTCACGCGCAATGGACCCGGATCGGCGAAAATCTACTTAAAGTTGTCGGTGAGCCCCGCGCCGTCCCGCAAAATCGCGATGACGTCGGGCAAATAGCTGTTCCGGTCGGTATCATGCGCGGTGCCAGAGTGCAGGACCAGGGGCGACAGGAGGCGAAACCCGGCGCGGCCACCCTTGCGAGCTTGCAGGATCACCCGTTTCGCGGGTTCACCTGCGCGGGCGGCCAAGGGCAGCACGGCACATGACCCGAGGGTGCGCGCTGCGGCAAGCGTCTCGGGGAGCAGGGTGGTTGCGAAAATCAGGGTAAGCCAGCCGCCGGG
>JANMDH010000205.1:0-2063 GCA_031376195.1 Gemmobacter sp.
CAAGTTCCTCCAGCACCACCACACCGCCGCCGCCCGCGATCACGAACCCGACGCGGGTGGCGTCATAGGTGCGGGATGCGGTTTCCGGCGCGTCAGTGTACATGCTGCTCATCGCGCCCATCGCGTCGAACAGGCACGAAAGGGTCCAGTCCAGCTCTTCGCCCCCGCCGGCGAACACGATGTCCTGCTTGCCCATCTGGATCAGTTCGGTGCCGTTGCCGATGCAATGCGCCGATGTGGAACAGGCGGATGTGATCGAATAATTCACCCCCTTGATCTTGAACGGCGTGGCCAGACAGGCCGAGGTGGTCGACGACATGCCAATGGTCACCATGAACGGCCCCATGCGTTTGGGCGAGCCTGTTTCGCGCACGATGTTGTGGGCGCGGAAAAATGATTTCGTCGACGGCCCGCCCGACCCCATGATCAGCCCCGTGCGGTCATTCGACACGTCGCGCTCCGACAGACCACTGTCCGCCACCGCCTGCTGCATCGCGATGAAGTTGTAGGCCGCCCCATCCCCCATGAATCGCAGATCGCGTTTGTCGATGTGATCTTCAAAGACGATGTTCGGCTGTCCATGCACGCGGCAGCGAAAGCCGTGTTCAGCATAATCAGGCGCAAACACGATCCCCGACTTGCCGGCGCGCAACGACGCCTCCACCTCTGTCACGTTGTTGCCGATGGAGGATACGATGCCGATCCCGGTGATGACGACACGGCGCATGGGGGTCTCCTGCGAATGGTTCATGCGTGTTTATGCGGTTGGGGGGAAGGGGGCAAGGGTGGGGGTGTCATACCGTGCTTTGTTTGCCCGGAATCAAGGCGCTTGCGCCGCCGGGCAGCGTCCGACCGCCCCCTCGGGCGGACGCTTTTGCAACGTCACAGCCTAGAATTTCGGTGGGAGGGGTTGAACCATAAAGCGCCGAGAACGAAGGTCGCAGAGTCCACCCGGCGGTCCGACACTGCCCTGTCTTGCAAAAGAACTCTCTTATTCCGGGCGGCGCGCTTCATCCGGATTGTTGCAGTAAAGTGCGATCTTGTTGCCCTGTGGGTCGCGCAAATAACCCACGTAGAAAGTTGCGCTGTAGGCGGCACGAAACCCGGGCAAGCCGTCGTCCTGCCCGCCTGCGTTCAAAGCCGCCAAGTGCAGGGCGCGGACCTGAGCTTGAATTGAGACTTGAAAAGCCACCATCGTACCATTGCCGACCGAAGCCGCTTTGCCGTTGTGGGGGGGTTTGACGTAGAATTCGGGATAGTTGTGGCTTGCATCATCCTGAGTCGGCATTGCGTAACTCAAACCCTCGTCAGATATTTCAAGGCTGTAGCCGAGGCTTTGCAGGAACGCTGAATAGAACTTTTCCGCCTTGACCAGATCATCTGCGCCAACGGTGACATATCCAATCATCAGCGAATTCCGATTTCTGTTTATTCAAGGCATGGCAATCCATCATGCTTTGTTCGGTCCCAAATTCCGTTCAAGCCTCGCTCAGCGCGACCTTCATGTCGGTGACATGATAGATCACTTCGCCGTCCGCCTCGACCCGGCCATTTGCGACGCCCATCGTCAGGCGGCGCGATTGCAGGGCCTTGGTGAAATCAACGTAATACGTCAGCATCTTGCGGTCAGGCCGCACCATGCCCGTCAGCTTGACCTCGCCCACGCCCAGCGCGTAGCCCCGCCCCTGCCAGCCCCGCCAGCCCAGATTGAACCCCGTCAACTGCCACAGCCCGTCAAGGCCCAGACAGCCGGGCATGATCGGGTTGCCCGGAAAATGGCATTCAAAGAACCACAGGTCAGGGTGAATATCGAATTCGGCGACCACATGGCCCTTGCCGAAGGCACCGCCGTCTTCGGAAATCTCGGTGATCCGGTCCATCATCAGCATCGGCGGCATCGGCAGTTGCGCATTTCCGGGGCCGAACAATTCGCCTCGCGCGCATTTCAACAGATCGTCCTTGCCGAAACTTGTCGGAAACTCAGCCATATTATCCCCGCCCTGGACCGCTTTTGACCCGTGTAACACCGGGGCAGAACGGGTGGCAAGGGCGGGGCAGGGCCC
>JANMDH010000213.1:0-12580 GCA_031376195.1 Gemmobacter sp.
ATCCGACTTACCCCAACGTCCCGCCGACCCGCCCGCGCCATCTGTCAGAGCAGAAAGGGCTTGTGGACGTATTTCTCGTGCAAGTTTTTGGGCAATGGCCTCTGCAAAGGTGGCGAACCCAGCGATTTCCATGACAAAGGCATCGGGTCCGGTGATCACCTTGTCCCGATACCATTCTGTAAGGCCTGGGTCGTCCACACTGATGGCAAGGCCGTTTATCGTGATCCCGAGATCCGCCGCCCGCTGCCGTGCCATCATCAGAGGCATTTGATGACGCGGGCGTGGTGTCTGGCTTTCGCGCCCATCCCCCGAAACGTTGATCAGTCTGCGCGTGGCGCAATGGCCGGGCCGATCCAGCAGGTCGAGTGCCACCTCTATTCCCTGGCCTATTCCGGTGTTGCCTGTCACCAGTCGGGGCATTCCGGCGATTTGATGTGCAAATCTTTCCGCATCCTGCGGATTTCGCAACCGCTGCAACGGCATGATCTGGGCTCGCATCTCTGCGTCGCCCCATAGAACAACGGCGATATCCACAATCCCCGCCGCAGAAAGAGCGCGTTGAACTTGGGGCGACCGGAAAGCATTGGCATAGCCGGACTGCTGAAGATCAAAGTCTTGTCGGTCGATGCTTCCCGACGCATCGATGGCTAGGACGAGGTCAAGATCGGCGCATGCTGTCTGGGCCAAAGCTGGTGGAAGACTCAGGCAAAGAATACCGAAAAGGGTGAATGCGACCCGTGCCGCATGCCGGAACGCCGTGAAATTCAATGATCTAAAGGTCGTTGAAAGGGGAAAAGACACGATAATATTCTCCTTAAAAAGTTATGCGATCTTGATGGCCGGATCAGGCGAAAAAGATCGGACACAATTCTGAAAGTCAGCGAAAATCTGTGCTTGTGGTGCTTCTTGTAGAATCCAACATCTTGGAATAGAAGTGTTTTTAGGTGTATCATACGTTACGACGCATCACCAAATTTGGTGAAATCGCTTGACGGCACTTTTTATCAGCCTGCAGAAAGTCCAGACTTTTTTGATATCCCACCTGCCGGCGCCACTCCCCCCCAAATTGGGTAGGTCGGGGTGGTTAATTTATGCTAACCGGCGGAATAAGGGCGGCAACACACGCGGCCAGGGCAGTTTTATTATTCACCCCTGCCTTTAGATACGTGTTCTTAAGATGAAATCGGATGGTGTCGACAGCCGTGCCGTGCGTGATGGCGATGGCTTCTGGCGTCTCCCCCAAGGACGTTGCGTAGGCCACCCTTGCTTCTGTCGGCGTCAGATCGAAAACGGTTCGCAGAATCTCAATCGCCATGGGTTGCTGTTCGCTTCGTTGCGCGACAAAAATAGCGGCATGGCCGGGTGCAATCTGCCCGCGCAGATCATCGCCTTTCAATGGCAGGATGTAGGCTGACGCCCATTCACCATCCATTCCGGCCAGCGGAACGCCAATCCCTGATATGCCAAGACTGCGGTCCCCCTTGATCGCTTTGGCTATCGCGGTGTCGAGGGAACTGCCTGTCACATCTGGACGTAGTGCCTTGATATTTCCATGTGACACGAGCAACAACTCACCCTTGGATAAAAGCGCGTCGCCAAGGGAATTGCAGAACACCAGTCTTCCGCCGTCCGTGACCACCAACACCGCGACCGATAAAGTATCGAGTACTGCACGATACAGGGCCAGCGCGAGGTTACCTTTATCGACCATATCGTTGATAGAAATGGCGCGGCGGATGTGCGGCGCCAGCCAGCCGGCAATCTTTTTCTCTCTCTCACCCAAAAGCGGGGTGCCCTCAGCCGTTGCAAACGATAAAACACCGCGCAGAAGCTGCCGGTCGAGATAGAGAATGTTGAGACAATCGCGCAGCCGTTGAGGGCGCACCCAGTCCTGATAGAAATCGGACTTTTGAAATTCGGTTTCTTCAATTAATTCCATCTGGACCCAAGGCGCATCGATGCCGTTCCTGTACAGGCTGTCAACGCAGGGGATCGTCGTCAGGTGGCGTTCAAGTTGCTTGAAACGATCCGTGTCCCATGCCGTATGCTTGACCTTATGCATGGGATGACCGCCATTCTGGATGGCCGAGAAATCCCCAAACGCGGTCATCACGTAAGCACAACCAACCGTCGACCTGATCTGCTCCAAGGTCTGCGGCCACAACTCGGGATTGGCAGCACAATCGTAAATGCCACTCACAATGACGTCAAACTCGTCCATATCCGACCCTTTTACGTAGTGACGCACAGTCGTTCTATAGCTTATCCACGACGACGATTGTTGAAAGTTTAGCAACAAAAAGGTTTTCGAATGGTGATCGTTATGTCAACTGTTACCATCGCTTGACGGGATTTGGCTAAAGAATTCGGTTGGTTTGTCGTGGTGCAGGCGGTGGGGTCGCCTTTTTATGCCCGCTTTGTAAGCACCCTGATCGCCATTTTCCGCGGATGAGCCGCCCTCACCCCACCCCCACCCACATCACGTCCTCCACCCGCCCCACACCCGTGGCCAGCATCACCAGCCGGTCGAAGCCCAGCGCGCAACCGCTCGCCGGTGGCATCGTCTCCAATGCCTCCAGAAAATCCTCATCCACCGGATAGCGTTCGCCGTAGACGCGCATCTTCTCATCCATCTCCTGGCCAAAGCGGCGGCGCTGTTCGGCGGCGTTGGTCAACTCGCCAAAGCCGTTCGCCAGTTCCACGCCGCAGGCATAGACTTCGAACCGTTCAGCCACGCGGGGGTCATCCATCGCAGGGCGGGCGAGGGCAGCTTCTGCCACGGGATAGCGGTCGAGGATGGTGATCCGGCCCATGCCGAGATGCGGTTCCACCCGTTCGGACAGCACACGCGAAAACATGTCGGACCATGTATCATCCGGGGCGGACCGTATCCCGGCGATTGTCATCATGGCGCGCAAGGCATTAGCATCGGGGGTGCCGTCGGCAGCCAAAGTCGCCAGCAGGTCAATCCCGGCATGGCGCAGGAAGGCATCGGCAACGGACAGACGTTCGGGGTCGGAAAAAGGATCGCAGGTGCGGTCGCGAAAGCGCAGGGTTGTGGCCCTTGCCATGGTGGCGGCAAGGCGGGCATAGGTGACGCAGTCCTGCATCAGCACCTCATAGGGTTCCCCCACACGATACCATTCCAGCATGGTGAATTCCGGGCTGTGGAGCGGCCCCCGTTCCCGGTTGCGCCAGACATGGGCGAAGGCGGCGATGCGCACCTCACCCGCTGCCAACAGCTTTTTCATCGCGAATTCGGGGCTGGTGTGCAGATACATCTGCCGACCGACCCCGTCATTCCCGATGGCGGTGGCGGCAAAGGCGTGCAGATGCGCCTCATTCCCCGGGCTGATCTGTAATGCCGCCGGATCAACCTCGGTGAAGCCCTCATCTGCCAGCCAGCCCCGGATGCCCGCCTGAATGCGGTTACGGGTAATCAGGATGGGGCGGCGCTCGGCGTGGCGGGCGGGTGACCACCAGCGGGAAGGCGTTGTCATGGCAGCAGCTTTCGACTGGCGATTTCGGGGAAGATACGCTAAATGCGCCTCAATCCGGGCGTGGAATACGCTGCAAAGACCCCAGTCACAAGGATATGTCCGTTGAAAGTCATCGCCTCGTCCCTTCGTAAAGGCAATGTTGTTGAGCTTGACGGCAAGCTTTATGCCGTTCTGACTGCCGCCAATTTCCACCCCGGCAAGGGCACGCCGACGACCAGCATCGACATGCGCCGGATTTCGGACGGGGTGAAGGTTTCTGAACGCTGGCGCACGACGGAAATGGTGGAAAAGGCGAACGTGGACGACCGGAACTACGATTTCCTGTATGAGGATGGCGAAGGCTATCACTTCATGGAGCCGAACACCTTTGAGCAGATCACGGTGTCGGCAGATGTGATCGGGGACGACAAGGTGTTCCTGACGGATGGGCTGAAGGTGTCGCTCAAGACATTCGACGGCGTGGCGATCGCGATCGAACTTCCGCAGAAAGTGGTGGTGGAAATTACCGAGACGGAACCTGTGGTAAAAGGGCAGACGGCATCGTCGTCCTACAAGCCTGCGATGTGCACAAACGGCCTGCGCGTTATGGTGCCGCCGCATATCGGGGCGGGCACGCGGATCGTGATCAACACGGACGACAATTCCTATGTGGAGCGGGCAAAGGACTAAGTTATTTCACGCGTGAAATAACTTTATTCTTTCAGGATCAATGGTTTGCGCGGGCGTGTCAACCGCTTGGCGGTGACCGTCAAGGTCAGTGCCGGGATCAGGCTGGACGAACCGCCGCTGGAAACCTGACCAGGTTTCTAGATCAGTGCCATGTTGCGTTGACCACTGAGGCAATGCCGTCTTGGCCCTAGCCCCACGCCCCTAGAACCGCCGCCAGATTCCCCCCCAGTTCCGGGCAAAGATACCCACCTTCCTGCACGATAGCAGTGGGCAGGCCAAAGCCCGCCACCATCCCGCCGATCCGGGCAAAGCCGGGGGTGGTGACCGTCAGCCCCGCGAAAGGATCACCCGCAAACGCATCAAGGCCGAGGGCGAGCACCAGCGTATCGGTGCCATGCCGGGTGACCGCCTCGCATGCTTTGTGAAGGGCGTGAAGAAACCCATCATCCCCCGTGCCACGTTCCAGTGGCAAGTTAAGGTTTGCCCCCCGGCCCTCACCCGCTCCCGATTCATCGGTATACCCCCAGAAGAACGGATAAAACCGTTCGGGATGGGCATGGATCGAGACAGTCAGCACATCGCCCCTGTCATAGAACACGCCTTGCGTCCCATTGCCGTGGTGCAGGTCAATATCCAGAACAGCCACCCGTCGCCCTGCACTAACCAGCCTCTGCGCTGCGATGGCAGAATTGCTCAGATAGCAGAATCCGCCTGCCAGTTCGGCAAAGCAGTGATGTCCCGGCGGGCGGCAGAGCGCATAGGCCGCCCGTTCGCCCCCCAGCACCAGACAGGCCGCATGGATCGCGGACTGTGCTGATGCATAGGCGGCAGGCCAGGTGTTTGGCCCGATGGGGCAGGAGGTGTCAGTCATGTGAAATCCCGCCTGCCCGACAGCAGATTTCGGATAGCCATCGCCACGGCTGGCGGGATGGATGTTCGGGATCACCTCTGCCGAGGCCCCCTCGATCTGCGTCCAACGGGCATGAATATTCTGAAGGAACGTCAGATACCGGTCGGGATGCACCGCGCGGATCGGATTCATCCCGGCATCCGGGGCAGTGACTATCGGGCCACCCAAGGCCCGCACACCCCACAGCAGCGCATCAATCCGCGCACGTTTTTCCGGGCAGGGTCTTGGCACCCCGGATGACAGAAACATCTGCGGATCATGCGCGCGCTGGGCATCATCAAAGACTGTAATCATCGTGCCAACAGCGCCTGCAGCGCCGTCCCTTCGCAGATCAGGCAATCGGAATTCGCGCGCAGGGTAAAGCCTTGCGCGGCATAGAAACCCTGCCCATTCTTGTTCTTGTGCTGCACCATCAGCGTCAAAAAGGTGGTGCCCCAATCCACACTTTCCCGCATCACCGCCGCCAGCAGCGCCCGCCCCAGGCCCAGACCCCGTGCTGCGGGCCGCACGTAAAGATCCTGCACGAACCCGCCCACCATGCCACGCCAGCTCGAATATTCCGCGAAGAACAGGGCGAGGCCCAAAGCCTCGCCGTCCCGTTCTGCCAGCACCACCCGGAATTTTACGTCCGCGCCAAAGCCATGCTGCAAAAGCGTCGCCTCTGACCCCGCAATCACGCCGTTGTCATGCGTCGCGTTTTCGACCAGCAGTGCATGGATCAGCCCCACGTCAGTGGCAGTCGCGCGGCGGCAGGTCACGGTCAAAACCCCACCTGATCGACCCCTTTTCAAGCCCAGCATCACGCGCGCGTCATCCGGTGTGGCCACCTCGCGCCCCAGGCCTTCGACAATGCCCCGGATCAGTGCAACCTGTTCCGCGTTCGATTTTGCCAGCACCCCCGGCCCCCGCCAAAGGTTATCTTCCAACCCCACCCGCACATGCCCGCCCATCGCCGCCGCCATCGTGGCCATTGGTATCTGTGCCCGCCCCGCCGCCAGAACACTGAACTGATAGTCCGACCCGAACATCCGGTCGGCGGTTCGCCTCAGATGGGTCAGGGTGTCAGGTTCCGCCGCCATCCCGCCCAGGACACCAAAGACAAACTGGATGAAACAAGGCAGCTTTATGAGGCCACGCTGAACGAAGTGCTGCAGCATGGTCAGATGCGACAGATCATAGCATTCAAATTCAAACCGTGCGCCGCGTTCGTCGCCCATTTCGCGCAACACCTGCGCGATGTCGCGCGGGGTGTTCTTGAACACGGTATCGTCGGAGTTTTCGAGGAACGGTTTCTCCCAAGCATGCAGCCACTGCCGTGGTTTATCTGCCATCGGATAAAGCGCGAAGTTCATCGACCCCATGTTCAGACTGCACATTTCAGGGCGCATCACCTTTGGTGCTGCCAGCCGCTGGTCCAGCGTCATGGTCGTCGAGCCCCCGGTGGTCATGTTCATGATGCCTGCACAGCCTGCCTTGATTGCAGGCAGGAAGGCCGCCCAATGGGCAGGGTCGCCGCTGGGATGACCATCCTCGGGCCGCCGTGCGTGCAGATGCAGGATCGCGGCCCCGGCCTGTGCGGCCCCGATGGCCGATGCGGCGATTTCATCGGCGGTTATGGGAAGGTGGGGCGACATGCTGGGAGTGTGGATGGACCCGGTGATGGCGCAACTGATGATAATTTTGGTCATGGGTATCCTGCGAGTTGATTGGTGAAGTCCTAAATCGCATCGGTCAACAGCTCCATGATCTCGCCCACTTGCGCCGGGGTCGTGATCATTGGCGGGGCGATCAGCACGTGATCGCATAAATATCCGCCGCGCCCTGATTGGTCGCACGGAACGAGGCATAAAACCAGATCAGGTGTTGGTATGATCATCCGATCCGGTCGGGTCTGCATCTCCGCTGCGCCCGCATTCGCCGGTGATCAGGGCTGCGTCCCTTGGCGGGGAATGCGGCCCTGTGGCCCGTATTTTATCCGTATTGCATCTGTATTTTTTCCGTATTCGATCCGTACATACAGTGAAGAGGCGGCGTGGGGTCAGACCAGCAGGGCCTGCGCCTCTGCCGGGCCGAGGGCTGCCGGGCGCGTGCAGGTGGTTTGCAGGGTCATGAATTGCCCCGTCTCGCCCGATTTCAGGCAGGCGGTCATCACATCGACACCGTGCAGCGTCCGTTCCAGCGAACAGCGCGCATCGCGGCCTTCGCTGATCGCCGCCGCCATGTCGGCCAGACCTGCGGTGCGATAATTCGCGACTTCCCCTTGGGGATGTTTTTGGTTGTTCTTGCCGAACGGGTGATCCCACGGTGCCACGTCGCAGACAACACCGTCACGGCCCGCAACTGCCAGCTTGCCGCCGAAGAAATTCGGATCGGGCACATACAGTGTGCCTTCGGTGCCGTAGAATTCGAAATGCCCGCGACGGTGCGACCAGACATCCCACGAGGTGGTCAGGTTCACCGTGGCACCCGAATGGAATTCCAGCAGGGCGTGGATGCTGGTGGGCGTCTTGACCGGAATTTCCTGCCCGGCCAATGCGCCCGAACCGATGGTCCGGGTTGGCGTGGCGGAAGTGGTCAGCGCCCCCACGCGTTTGACCGGGCCAAGCAGGTTGATCAGGTTGGCGACGTAGTAGGGGCCAAGGTCGAGCATCGGCCCGGCACCGGGCAGGAAGAAAAATTCCGGGTTGGGGTGCCAGCCTTCCGGCCCATGGTTCTGGACGGCGGCCACGGCGGCGGTGACCGTGCCGATGCGACCTTCGTCGATCAGCGCACGCGCCTGTTGATGTGCGCCACCCAGGAAGGTATCGGGCGCGCAGCCGACGGACAGACCTTTCGACTTTGCCAGATCGCGCAGGGTAATGCCCTGTTCCAGCGTCAGGACCAGCGGCTTTTCGGAATAGGCGTGTTTGCCCGCCTCGAGTATCCTTTTAGTCACGGGATAATGCGCATCGGGGATCGTCAGGTTGATGATTACATCCACGTCTTTGTTGGCCAGCAGATCATCCACCGACTGCGCCGTAGTGTTGAATTCGGTCGCCCGCGCGGTGGCTGCGCCCATGTTCGTGTCGGCCACGGCGCGCACTTCCATGCCCTTGAACAGGGGGGTCAGGCGCAGATAGGTGGTCGAGATGTTGCCGCAGCCGATAATGCCGATGCCAAGTTTGTTCATCATATCCTCTTACAGTTTTTCAGCCGCTTTGATCGACCTTGTGGCAAAGCGCACAGGATCAGACGGGTTGTCGTGTTCCATGACGAAATGGGTGCAGCCTGCCGTGCGCAGGGCGGACATGATCGATTTCCAATCGACCGTGCCGTGACCGACGTCGGCCCAGCCATCTTCGTCCGCATTCGCGCCCTTGGGGGCGATGTCCTTGACATGGGCGGCGGTGATGCGGTCGGCATATTTCCTGATCCAGTCAATCGGGTCTGCGCCGCCCCGGATGACCCAAGCCACGTCGATTTCCCATTCCAGCCCCGGCCCGCCGTCAAAGATGGCGGCCTGCGGAATTGTGCCATCGGGCAGGCCGGCAAATTCGAAGTCATGGTTGTGCCAGCCAAACCCAAGGCCCGCATCGCGGTAGGGTTTCGCAACCGTTTCCAGCCGCGCGCCGAATGCGCGCCAACCTGCGGCATCCGAGGGGCGTTCGTCGGGCATCAGATGCGGGCAATAGAGGCGCTGCATCCCTAGCGACCGGGCGATGTCCAGAACCTTGGGCGCGTCGTCGTTGAGCATGGCGAGCGAGAAATGCCCGGTGGGCATCGACAGGCCGGTGTCTGACAGGGCGGCACCCAGTTCCTTGACCAGAGCGTCATTGGCATAAAGCGCGCCGTAGCCTTCGACAGCACCGTAACCGGCATCGGCCAGCATGCGCAGGGTTGCCGACAGCGGGGGGAAATTGCGCGAGGAGTAGAGCTGGTAGGAAAACATTGGGTGCGTCCTTGTATTGCGTCAGGTCGGCGTGCCGTAGGTGGCGGCGTGCAGGTGGCGGTAGGTGAATTTCGGGATTGCGCCCCATGCGTCGGGCGTAAAGGTGACTGTCCGGGATTGGCCGGGGATGAGCACAAACGCGTTGTGCGAAAACCGCCCCGGAACGTCGGCTTCGACGGCCACGAACGGGGCCAGCACGTCCGACGAGAGAACGATTTGCCAGACCCCGTTCGTGGGTTTGACCTGGGGGGCGATTTCGGGGGCTTGCAGATCGTAGCCTTTCCAGGGTTTGGGCGCGTGGACATCTTCGCCGATATGATCACCGTGCCAGGCCCAGTGCAGCACTTCGTCGGGGTGCAGGGCATCGAGCGGAATGCGCGCGATTTCCACGCCGGTGTCGGTACCGATCCGGGCCTTGCTGGTCAGCAGGGTGCGCTGGACGCCTGCCATCGACAGGGCGGAAACCGTCAGGGACAGATCGACGCCCGCGCGGGTGTCATTCACACCTTTCAGCAGAATATCCGCACCTTCGGGGATGGCGACCACGGTGACGGGGGCAAAGAAGGCCGTGGCCATGTGATGCAGCAGTTTCCAGCCGCCGCCGTGATCGAGGCTGGACCAGCTGCAGACGGGCCAAGTGTCGTTCAGCTGCCAGTAGAGGGCCCCCATGCAGTGGGGTTTGAGACTGCGCCAGTGGGTGACGGCGGTTTTGATGGCAAGGCCCTGCTGGATCTGGCTGAGGTAGACGAAACTGGGGAAATCCACGGGGAAGCGGAAATAGCGGAACATGGTTTCGGCGATGCGGGCATTGCCGCCCTTGTTCTTCTGATGGCTTTCCATGACGGGGGCGGCGATGTTGAAATCGGCGGGGTCGGCAAAGCGGCGGATCACGTCCATGGAGGGGTAGGACTGGAACCCGAATTCGGAACAGAAGCGGGGTTTGATATCGCGGTAGTGGTCGAAATCGCGGCCTTCGTGCCAGACGGACCAGAAATGCATGTCGCCGGAACTATCATCGTGCCAGGCATCGCCGAAGGCCATCGGGCCGGGCGAGGGGGAGGATGGCCACCAGTTGGCACCGGGCAGCACAGAGGCAAGGGCGGCTTCGATGGTGCGGTTCAGGCGATCATAGCTGACAAGGTAGCGGTCACGATCCTTGCGGGAACAATCGAACCACGTCAGGGCACCGATAAGTTCGTTGTCGCCGCACCAGAGGGCGATGCAGGCGTGGTGGTTGAGGCGGGCCGTGACGTCGCGCACTTCGGCGTCCACTTCGGCGAGGTAGGCGGGGGTGGAGGGGTAGAGGTTGCAGGAAAACATGAAATCCTGCCAGACCATGAGGCCCAGTTCATCGCAGAGGTCGTAGAACCAGTCGGGTTCATAGCGGCCGCCGCCCCAGACGCGGATCATGTTCATGTTGGCATCGATGGCGGATTGCAAAAGGTCGTGGACAGCGTCGGGGGTGATCCGGCCGGCGAGCGCGTCGGCGGGGATCCAGTTGGCACCGCGGGCAAAGGTGGGGTGACCGTTGACAACAAAGCCGAAGGAGCGGCCGGCGGCATCGGGTTTGCTGTCAAGGTCGATGGCGCGCAGGCCGATGCGGCGGGTGGCTGTTGCGGGGCCGCAGGTGACGGTGAGGGTGTGGAGTTTCTGGTCGCCCAGACCGGCGGGCCACCAGAGATCGGGGTCCTTGAGGGTGAGCGACAGGCGGGCGGTGCCGCGATGCACGCGGGCGGTGGCGGTGACGCCGCAGAGGGTGGCGGTGACGTCGGGGCCGTCGGCGGTGACGGCA
Source organism: Gemmobacter sp. (assembly GCA_031376195.1). GTDB lineage: Bacteria > Pseudomonadota > Alphaproteobacteria > Rhodobacterales > Rhodobacteraceae > JANPIX01. The sequence goes on from JANMDH010000213.1 coordinate 10,800, forward strand.
AGGGTGACGGTGGCAAGGCCGGGCGCGTGGGCCTGACTGACGATGATGTCGCCGATACGGGGGATGAGGGGTTCGAGCCGGACAGCGCCGTAAAGGCCGAAGGGTGCGAGGGCGATGTTCCAGTCCCAGCCGAAATCGGATTGCTGCTTGCGCAGCATGTTGCCGTTGGGGATGGGGCTGTTGGCTTCCTGCCAGGGAATAAAGAAGGGCTGGGCCTTCTGGCGGGCAGCGCCTTCACGGACGGAGGAGCGGAACAGAATCGTGATCTCGTTCACGCCTTGGCGCAGGGCCGGGGTGACATCGAGGCGATAGCGCCGGAAGGCATTTTCGGCGTTGAGTACGGGCGCGCCGTTCAGGCGGACCTCGGCCACGCAATCGAGTTCCTCGATCACCAGTTCGGCGGGGCTGCCGTCGTGGTCAAAGCTGCGTCTGGCAATCCAGTCGCGTTCGCCGATCCAGCGCAGATCGTATTCGTTGCGGCCCCAGTAGGGATCGGGGATCGCCCCCGCGCGGTGGAGGGCGGTGATACCGTCGCCGGGCACCTGAAAGGGAACAGTGTGCGCGCCGCTTTCGTCCGAAAGCGACCAGAGGCCTGCAAGATCGTTCATTCCATCAGATCCGTTGTTCTGTCGTGGTGTCGAAAAGCGAGGCTTTGGGCATGTCCAGCCGCAGATGCACCTGCGTGCCGGTGGGAAGCCGATCTTCGACCGGGATGCGGACGCAGATTTGCTGGCCGTTCGCATGCAGCCACAGCAGGCTGTCCGCGCCAAGGTTTTCGTCGATTTCCACTGTGGCGGGAATGGTCTTTCCGGGTTCGCCTTCGGTGACAATGTCGATATGTTCGGGGCGGACCCCGAGGATGACCTTGTCGCGGTCCAGAATGGCCCCGCCGTCATAGCCTGTCAGATCAACGGCAAGGTCGCCTGACCGGAAAACACCATCGCGGACCGCGCCGTGCAGCATGTTCATCGACGGGCTGCCGATGAAACCCGCGACGAACAGGTTTGCGGGGCGGTTGTAGACGACCTGCGGCACGTCCAGCTGCTGGATGATGCCGCCGCGCATGACGGCGATGCGGTCGGCAAGGGTCAGCGCCTCGATCTGGTCATGGGTCACGTAGACCATGGTGTTTTTCAGGCGTTCGTGAAGGCGTTTGATTTCCACCCGCAATTCGCTGCGCAGTTTGGCGTCGAGGTTGGAGAGCGGTTCATCAAACAGGAACACATCGACATCGCGCACCAGTGCCCGTCCGATGGCCACGCGCTGACGCTGACCGCCGGACAAAGCCCCCGGCTTGCGGTCCAGAAGCGGGCCGATCTGCAGAATTTCCGCCGCGCGGGCAACGCGTTTTTCAATCTCGTCCTTGGGCATTTTCGCGTTTTTGAGGCCGAAGGACAGGTTCCCGCGCACCGTCATCTGGGGGTAGAGCGCGTAGGACTGGAACACCATGCCGATGCCGCGTTCGGAGGGTTCGGCCCAGGTGACGTTCTGCCCCTTGATCCAGATCTGGCCATCGGAAATGTCCAGAAGGCCCGCAAGGCAGTTGAGCAGAGTGGACTTGCCGCAGCCCGAAGGCCCAAGCAGCACCACAAACTCCCCCTCCGCAACGTCGAGGTTCAGGTTCTTCAAGACCGGAACAGATCCGAAGGTGAGCGTAAGATTCTTAACCGAGACAGAATGCATGAAGATCAGCCCTTGACCGCGCCGGCGGCAATGCCGCGGACGAAGTATTTGCCAGAGAGGAAATAGATGGTGAGCGGGACAAGCCCGGTGAGAATGGT
>JANMDH010000245.1:0-4301 GCA_031376195.1 Gemmobacter sp.
CCCCCGCCGCCCAAACCACCGGCAATGTCGACCGTTCCATCACCCAGCCTGCCACAAACGCCGCCACTGGGAACCCGATCAGGAACCCCGCCGACCCGCTCGCGAACACCCCAAGACCCCCACGCCCCCCCGACAGCAGCGGCAGACCCACCGCCACCAGCATCAGGAACAGCACGACTGCCAACGCCCCCCGGCGCGCCCCCAGCACCGTCCCGCACAGCATGATCCCCAGCGATTGCGCCGTGATCGGCGGTATCCCCGCCGCAAGACTGACCGGCGGGATGAACCCCAGAACCGCGATCAGCGCCGCAAACAGTGCCACATAGGCGATATTTCTTTCCATGATTGCCGTCCCCTCGTCGCCCCCCCGGTTTTTCGGGCGGTTTCTGCACTGCAGCTAACCCGCTCCGCCCCTTGCCCGCAAGGCCTCTGCCACATGATCCGCTTCCTCCAGCGCCCCCAGCGTCAGCGCAGGCACCACCCGCCACCCCGCACCCCGCCGCGCAGACCGCGCCCGCCACGCCAATACAAGGCCCGCCTGCCGGTCGCCCAGAACCGGAATGAACCGCACCACCAGCCCCATCGCCAGCGCCACCTGTCCCCCCTGCACCCCGAACCGCCCCAAAGGTCTGCACAACCGCTCCACCACCCCCATCATATCCCCCAGCCGCGTCGTCATTGTCACCAGGTTCGCCGCCCCCACCGCCGTCATCATCCGCAACAGGATCACCATCCCCCGCGCCAGATCCTCCGTCCACCAGTGCCACCCCACGAGCAGCACCCCGAATGGCCATAGTGGCAACAGCATCCCCAACGCCTGCCTCGCGAATATCCGCCCCGGCCACAGCGTCAGGATCAGCACTGCCCCCAATGCCCCCGTCATCGCAGGCCACCCCTGCACCCAGAACAGCCCGACCGTGAACATGCACAGCCCCGCCAGCTTTACCCCGGCAGGCACCCGGTGAAACACCGTCTCAACCGGTGATGTCAGCGCCAGCATCTCCGTCCCCTCCCGCCATCGCCGCCACATAGTCCGCCAGCACCGCCCCCGCCGCCCCGTCCCGCACCACCCGGCCCCCCTCCAGCCAGATCACCCGGTCATAGCCCGACAGAAGCCCCGGATCATGGCTGATCGTGATCAGCCGCTGCGCCAGCCCCTCCAGATGCCGCCGCAGATGCGCCGTCGTCGGAATATCAAGGCCCGAAAACGGCTCGTCCAGCAGGATCGTCGCCGGTTCCATCAGCAGAACCGACAGCAGGCACAGATAATGCCGCTGCCCCTGCGAAAGCGTCGCCACCGGGACCGATCCCCAATGGCTGCGGTTTTCCCGCGCCAGACACGCCCGCGCCGCCGCCAGCGCCTGCGCCGGGCTATGCCCCAACTGCCGCAACCCGAAGGCCAGCTCCTCCTCCACAATGGGAAAGATGATCTGATGATCCGGGTTCTGGAACAGGATTCCAAGGCGCTGGATCAATCCCTTCCGATCCCCCGACGGATCGATCCCGTCCACGCTGACCGCACCTTCGCTTGGCGCGATCAACCCCGCCATCAACCGCAAAAGCGTGGACTTGCCGGAACCATTCCGCCCCACGATGCCGATCCGCCGCTCGGTCAGGGTCAGGGTCAGGGGCGGCAGGATGACCTTGCCCCCAAGGGTGACCGACGCGGCGGTAAGGATGATGCCGGGGTTGGGGGGCATAGGGCAGGGCGGCCTTGGGTTTGGGGGGCTGCAAAAGGGTGTAGCGGGGGGCGGGGGAAGGGGGAAGGCCCCCGAATGCTCCATTTCTACCGCGATCCCGCATAAGCTTCGGCTTATTGCGCCCGAACTGGCCCCAAATCCAATGGGCTTCCCTCGTCAAACCTTGTCTCACCCACCGTAAGGGCGGCATCTTCCGACCCTGGAAATCTATGAGGCAACACCATGAAAAAATTCGCAATCGCTCTTCTTTTGACCGCCACCGCAGCGCCCGCTTTCGCCGAACCTTCCTGCAGCCCCGGCGCAACCCTGAAACCTGTCTGGGAATCGTTGAAAGCCTTTGAAGATCAGGGCGGCAAGGTTCTGTCCTTCAAGACCAACGATGGCGGCTGCTACGAGATTTATGGCTCGGTCGACGGCACCAACATGGAAGTGTTCTTTGACCCGAACACCAGCGTCGAACTCGACCGTATCGAAGCCTGATCTGACACAAAGGGGGACGCACCGATGCAATTACATAATAGCCTGGGCCAAAGCCCGACGCGGGTCCGCGTCTGGGATCTTGCGGTGCGTCTCTTTCACTGGTCCCTCGTCGTCTCCGTCGCCGCCACCTATCTTCTCTCCGAACAGCGCAGCCTGCACCGCTGGCTTGGCTATGGCGTCGCCACCCTCATCGCCTTTCGCCTCATCTGGGGTCTGATCGGCACCCCGCATGCCCGTTTTAGCAATTTCGTCCCCCACCCGAAGCGCTTCCTTTACTACATGCACGACATCCTGCGCAGACGCGAAGCGCGGCATCTTGGCCATAATCCCGCAGGTGCCATGATGATCCTTGCCCTGCTCGCCACCCTCACCGCCATCGCTGGCACCGGCTACATGATGGGAATGTCCCGCTATTTCGGCGTGGAATGGGTCGAACACGCGCATGGCCTGCTCGTCAACATCCTGCTCGGGCTGATCGTGCTGCATCTCGCAGGTGTCCTCACCGCCAGCCTGCGACACCGCGAAAACCTTGTGGCCGCGATGGTGACTGGTCTAAAAGACGCGGATGAACACTATTTCCCCTAAAACCCCGCTGCGTCTGCTACTCAAGCGTTCGGTCTTTCTGATCGCTGCCGCCCTGCAGATTGGCTGCGGCCTCGTGTTTTCGTACGATCTGATTTCCGAATGGCAATATGAAAAGCTCCATGCCGGGGTGGAGCTTGTCGCCGTCTTTGCCCTCGCGCTCGGTGCCGGCTTGATCTTGCGCGAAACCTTCCGGTTGATGCAGCGCAACACGCGCATCGAACGCGAACTCGGCGTCGCTACCGGGGCCTTTCAAACGGTGATTGAACAACATTTCGACGACTGGGGCCTGACGACCGCCGAACGCGACGTGGCCCTGCTGTCGATCAAAGGCGTCTCGATCAGTGACATCGCCCGGATGCGTGAAACCCGCGAAGGTACCATCAAGGCCCAAAGCACCGCCATCTACCGCAAAGTCGGCGTCTCAAACCGCGCCGAACTGGTGTCGGTGATGGTCGAAGAACTGATCGCGGGGCTGCAGGTCACGCGGGCCTAGCAACCCGTAGGATACTCATCCATCGCGCATCACGATAATAACCTATTTCCCCTCCCGCCGACCATTCACGAATAACCCGACCCCACCAATCGCCGCCGCGCCCAGAAACGCCAGCGCGACCGCCGTCTTGTCGTTTAGGCCTGCCACCAACGCCCCGCTGATCAGCAGGCCAAAGGTCAGCGCGCCCAGCACCATGCCCCATCTGCGGTCGGAAAACTCCTTTTCGACCACCGTGCGCTCCATCACGATAATGTGGTCCTGCTGCTTTTCCGCCGTGGCGATGATCCGGTCGGCGGCACCGGGCTGGACCAATTCGTATTCGCGCACGTGATTAGGGTGGGCGATGGGGCCGGAAAAGCTTTCACTGTGAACGATGGCCACGACCTGACGGATGATCTCGTCGCGTTCTCCAGGGGGCAGAAGTCCGTCTAGCCGTTTTTCGATTTCGGCCTGAACTGGGTCGATGACTTCTGTGTCAGGCAGCGATGGTTCCCTTGGGTTTGGCGGTGTGGACTTCTTTGGTCTGTTCAAGTCTCTGCCCTTCGTATCGTTCGGCCTCGCGCAGCATCCTGCCCGTCTGGGCCCGCGCGCGAGCGACGGTATCGCCATGGCGGAGCGCAACGTTGGCCTTCGTCGACCCGGAAAAGCCGCGCCAGATGGCGAAAGGGGACCGCAGGCCTGCTGCAAAGCCCGAGCGAAAGCTGCTGGAAAGTTTCATCGCAGATATCCCGTTGTTCGCAGAGTAAAGCCGAACTGTCTTAACAATGTGGTAACGCGGTGCGTGGATGCAAGCAATATCCGACGGAAGTCGATGCTGAAGCTTGATCAGTGCCCCCGATTCGCCCCAACCCATTAACGCCTCCCACCACATCGCCTGTACATACGGATCGAATACGGAAAACATACGCTTTGAATACGCATCGAATACACCGATAACCCTTCAAAACCAGACGGTTACATCACCGAACGCGTGCCGCCGCGACCGCCTCTTCCAAAATGCCCATCGCTTCCGCGAAATGCGCATCGGGGATGGTGATCGGGGC
>JANMDH010000265.1:0-8974 GCA_031376195.1 Gemmobacter sp.
CCCAGGATGCCGAACACGATGGAGGGGACGGCGGCGAGGTTGGAGATGTTCACCTCGATCAGGTCGGTCCAGACGTTTTTCGGGGCGAATTCCTCAAGGTAGATCGAGGTGGCGACGCCGACAGGCAGGGTCATCACCAGCACCATCAGCATCATATAGGCGGTGCCGATCATGGCGACGCCCAGACCTGCCGCCTCGGGGCGTTGATCGGAGGCGTCGGGATTGGTCAGAAAGCCGAGGTTGAAGCCGCTGGCCAGCATCCCGGCGCTGCGCATCTGATCGGCGAGTTGCAATTGTTCGGGCGAGATGTTGCTGTCACTGATCGCGGATTGCGCGGTGACGCGCCCCTTGATGTAGCCGTCGATCCGACCCGAGGCGAGGACGGTCATCGGGATCGTGGTCCCCAGCAGGGCGGGGTTCGCCAGAACCATGTCGCGCAGTTGTGCGGGGGCATCTTTGGACAGCAGGGCGGAGATATCCTTGGCATTGACCCCCTCGACCGCAATGCCCCGGGCGGTGAGTTCGGCGGCGAATGAGGTGTTGACGACTTTACCGTAGGTGACCGTGGTGATCTTGTTCATGTCAGCCGGGTTGCGGGCCCCTTTGGGATCCAGAAGATCGGCGGTCAGGGTGACGGGGAAGGTCAGTTTCGCCTGCGAAAAGGATGATATACCATCCGAAAAGATCGACCAGAGCATGACGGCAAGGGTGGCGAGGCTGAGAACGATGGCGGCGATGCCATAGGCCTTGAAGCGGGATTCGGCGGCGTTGCGGCGGCGCATGTTGTCGTTGGTCACAAGGATGGAGCCCGAGACGCGTTTTGGCACAGGTATGGCGGCGGCGGAAATGTCGGTCATTCGTACTGCTCCCGATATTTGCGCACGATGTACAGCGCGAAGACGTTCAGGCAGAGGGTGATCACGAACAGGGTCATCCCCAAGGCAAAGGCGACAAGGGTTTCGGGCGACGCGAAATCGGTGTCACCCGTCAACTGCCCGACGATCTTGACGGTCATGGTGGTCATCGCCTCGAACGGGTTGAGGTCAAGTTTGGCCGCGGCCCCTGCCCCCATCACGACAATCATAGTCTCACCAATCGCGCGGCTGGCGGCCATCAGGATCGCGCCGACAACACCGGGAAGGGCGGCGGGCAGCACGACCTGACGGATGGTTTCGGATTTGGTGGCCCCCAGACCGTAGGAGCCATCGCGCATGGATTGGGGAACGGCGTTGATAATGTCATCGGATAGGGACGAGATGAACGGGATGTTCATGATCCCGATGACGAGGCCAGCCGTCATGACGGAGGATCCGCTGTTGCCCAGACCCAGCGGTTCAGCAAAATAATCGCGCAGCAGGGGGCCGACGGTGACAAGGGCGAACAGGCCGAAGACAACGGTGGGAATGCCGGCGATGATCTCGATCAGGGGTTTGACCCAAAAGCGCACCTTTGGGGTGGCGTATTCCGACAGATAGATCGCGGCAAACAGGCCGACGGGAACCGACACGAGCATGGAAATCAGGCTGATGTACATCGTGCCCCAGACCAGAGGCAGAATGCCGAATTCGGAATTGCCGCGAAAATTGGGCGACCAGGTCAGGCCGAAGAAAAAGTCCGCGATGGGATATTGGCGAAAAAAGTTCACGGTTTCGCTGAACATCGAATAAACGATGCCGACCGTGGTCAGGATGGCGATGCTGGAGGCGAGGATCAGCAAGGCGGTGCTGACCTGTTCGACCCGGTTGCGGGCGCGGAAATCGGCATTCGTGACGCGGATCGCATAGGCCATCCCGGCCAGACAAAGAGCGATGATCAACGCCATGCGCCAAAGCGCCGCCGTTGCCGTCATCGCATCGTATTTCTGCGCGGCTGACAGCACTTCGGGCGACACATCGCCCCCGAGGGCGACCCCGACCCCGGCAAGCGTTTCACGGATATTGGTGGAATTTGCGTTCAGTTTGGCAATTTCATCCGCCGACAGGGCACCCGAGGCCAGAACCGCATTCAGCCCGGCGGCCACCCGGCGCACGTCGCCCATCACCAGATCGGCCGCCGTTTCATCCGGGACCATTTCAACCGGCAGGCCGGACAGGATGCTGCGTTCAACAATGATCGGCTGCGTCACCAGCCAGACGATCAGCACGACAAGGGCAGGCACCAGCACCATGATCGCCCCGTGCCAGCCGTAATACCCTGGCAGCGAATGCAACTTGCGCAGATCGCCCTGCGCCGAGGCCATGGCGCGCTGCCGTGCCAGGATGAAAGAGGCACCGGCCAGCACCAGAATGACGCCAAGAAGCAAGAACACGGTCATGTCAGGCCCTGTTGTCCGGGAAGGTGAATGCGGGGCGGCACGGATGCGCCGCCCCAGATCAGTCGCAGCTTAGTTCAGCGGACCCATGGGCGTTTCCGCCGCAACAGCCGCCTGCGTGGCCGCCAGTTCCGGGTCGGACACAAGACCGTAGGCGGCCAGCGGGCCATCCGGACCGGCCATTTCGTCAGACACGAAGAATTCGATGTATTCCTTCAGGCCCGGAATAACGCCGATATGCGCCTTTTTGACGTAGAAATACAGCGGACGCGACACCGGATATTCGCCGGACGCGATGCTTTCGGTAGAGGGCACGATCCCGTTCATCGTGGACACGCGCAGCTTGTCGGTGTTGTTCTGATAGAACGACAGCCCGAAAACGCCAATCGCCTGCTTGTCGGCATCCAGACGCGCAAGGGTTTCGGTGTAATCGCCGTCGATGTCGACAGACCGGCCATCCGTACGCAGTTCGTTGCAGGCTTTTGCCGCGTTCGCGCCTTTTTCCTTATCATCGGCACCTTCCGCCGTGGCAAGGAACAAGTCGTAAGCGCCTGTGGCCTTGCAGCCTTCGACAATCACCTTGGTGTCGAACACTTCGCGCGTGCCGTGCTTGGTGCCGGGAACGAACACCAGAATGTCCTGCGCGGGCAGGGCCGGGTTCACTTCGGACCATTGCGCCGCCGCGTTTTCGACAATCGCGCCATCCTTGGCAACCTTTGCCGCCACCGCGCCATAGACGTCAGCCGGGGTCAGCGGGAATTCAGCGCCCGCCACGTCCGAGGCAAACACGATACCGTCATAGCCGATCCGCACTTCCATGATTTCGGCAACGCCGTTGGTTGCGCACAGATCAATGTCCGACTGCGCGATACGCGAAGATGAATTCGCGATGTCGACGGTGTTTTCGCCCACACCTTCGCACAGCTTTTTACGACCGGCACCCGAACCGCCACCTTCGACGACGGGCGAGGGGAATTCAAAGTTTTCACCAAATGCTTCGGCCACGATGGTGGCATAAGGCAGAACGGTGGACGACCCCGTCACCTGAACCTGATCGCGGGCAGCAGCGCCCATGGTCGAGGCAGCAAGGATGGCAATCGTGGAAGCGGAAAGTTTCGTAAGCGACATGTGGCATCTCCCTGTCATCTGTCGGCACCGAGTCGCCCGTATGACGACCCCTGCAGTCCGATTAGGCGGCGCTTGCCACGGTTTTGCGACAGAAGTGTAACGCTTTTATGAACCCTTGCGATACCGCCTTAACCCGCCGGCAGGATCACTGAAAACCGGCTGCCCTGCCCCGGCTGACTGTCGATGCGCAAACGCCCGCGATGCCGGTTCACGATGTGCTTGACGATGGCCAGACCCAGCCCGGTGCCGCCCTGCGCGCGGCTGCGGTGCGTGTCCACCCGGTAGAACCGTTCGGTCAGGCGCGGCAGATGCACCGGATCAATGCCTTCGCCCTGATCGGACACATCCACCCGAACCCCCGGCCCGCGCAAGACGGGGTCATGGTCGATCGCCGAAAGGCGGATCATCACCACCTTGCCCGCCCCGCCGTATTTCACCGCATTCTCGATCAGGTTCTGCCAGACCTGCGCCAGTTGGTCCGCATCTGCGGGCACCTGCAACGCCCCTTCCGCCCCGGTCAATTCAATTGTGACGCCTGCATCCTCCACCGTCTGGCGTAGCGCGGACAGCGCCAGCTGGATCGAGGCGCGCACATCAATCGGTTCGGTCGGGCGCAGGCGTTCCTGCGCCTCAACCCGGCTGAGCGACAGCAGGTCCCGCACCAGCCGGTTCATGCGCGAGGCTTCACGCTCCATGATGTCGAGAAACCGTGTGCGTGCGGCGGCATCTTCCCGTGCAGGGCCGCGCAGGGTATCGATGAACCCGATGAGCGAGGTAAGGGGTGTGCGCAATTCGTGGCTGACATTGGCCACGAAATCGCGGCGCACCTGACCGATCTGTTCCTGTTCGGTCACATCCTCGAACGCGCAGACGACGCCACGGTCATTGTCAAACGGAACAGGCGTTACGGTCACGCGCCACAGCGATTCATAGGCCCCGCCAAAGGCCACGGGCATCACGACCCCGGCTTCGCCCCGCTGCAGGGCTGCCTCAACCGCCGCCACGAGGTTGGGCTGGCGCATGGCGCTGGTGTGGTGCCGCCCGATCAGAGCACCGTCCACCAGACCCGCCGCAGGATCATTGATCACCGCCAGACGGGCATCCGGGCCGATCACCACCACGGGCAACGGCACAGCCGCCAGCATCGCCTGCAGAAACTCCGTATCCATCACCGCCCCCGGGCCATCACGCCTTGACACCGCGCGGACAGGCCATCCGCCTGAACGAAGGCCCTGCCGCACGATCAAAAGAAAAGATGGTGGGAGATAAGGGATTTGAACCCCTGACATCTTCGATGTGAACGAAGCGCTCTACCACTGAGCTAATCTCCCGGTGGGGCAGCGTTTAGCCTTCCTTGTCGGCCTTCGCAAGGGGCTCTGCACCCGGTTTTTTGGCACCGGTTTTCGGATCATGGCGGCGCAGTTTGACGATGATCATCTCACCCTCGGCCAAGGTGCGCTGACGGTTGACCTGCGCCTTGCCAAGCGACGGCAGGTTCAGCCCGTCGCCGCGCGACAGGGCAGCACCCAGGGCCTCAAGCGTGGCGGTGACGGTTTCCTTGATGGCCTTTTTCTTGCCGCCCGTCGCTTTGACCACATGGTCGAGCAGGTCTTTCAGCTTGATCACCTTGCCGCTGCCGGGGCTGATCACGGGGCGCGCGCGCGGGGTGGTTGATCGTGCGGGCGCAGCTTTCGGCGCGGCAGGGGCCTTGGGGGCGACGGCCGGTGCAGTGGCAGCTGCCGGCTTGGTGGCGGTGGGCTTGGCGGCGGCGGCAGGTTTTTTTGCAACAGTTGGCTTTGGTGCCGCCTTTGCCGGGGCGGATGCCGCAGGTGCCGGTTTTTCGACCGTGGGTTTCGTGGCTGCCATTTTGGTCCCTGTCCCTTTTTTACATTTTGATGACGGTCAGCTTAGCGGACAAATTCAGTCAAGAAAACAAGGGAATTGTAACAGAATTGGGGCCGTATTCTGCAAATCAAAAGGCCCGGCACAGGATGTGCCGGGCCTTTTTTTATCGGATCGCCTCAGATCAGTGGGCGGTCTGCCCTGCCCCGCCATCCGCGATTTTCAAGGCGCGGGCGGCGGCGGCGGCCTCTTCGGCCACCTCGTCCCATTCGACGGCTTCGGGCTTGCGCACCAAGGCGTGGGCCAGAACTTCGCGGACGTGGCTGACAGGGATGATCTTCAACCCCTGTTTCACGTTGTCCGGAATTTCCGCCAGATCCTTTTCGTTTTCCTGCGGGATCAGAACTGTGGTGATCCCGCCACGCAAGGCGGCCAGCAGTTTTTCCTTCAGCCCGCCGATGGGCATCGCATTGCCGCGCAAGGAAACCTCGCCCGTCATTGCAATGTCCCGCCGCACCGGAATGCCCGTGATCACCGACACGATGGAGGTCACCATCGCCAGACCCGCAGACGGGCCATCCTTGGGCGTCGCCCCGTCTGGCACGTGGACGTGGATGTCCATCGTTTCAAACTTCGGCGGCTTGATCCCCAATTCCGGGCTGATGGAGCGCACATAAGACGCGGCCGCCTCGATGCTTTCCTTCATCACGTCGCCGAGTTTGCCGGTGGTTTTCATCCGGCCCTTGCCCGGCAGGCGCAGCGCCTCGATCTGCAGCAACTCGCCGCCGACCGATGTCCATGCCAGACCCGTCACCACGCCGACCTGATCTTCCAGTTCGGCCAGACCGTACCGATAGCGTTTCACCCCAAGGAATTCTTCCAGCCGATCCGGCGTCACTTCCACCGATTTGGTCTTGCCCTTGATGATTTCCGTCACTGCCTTGCGCGCCAGTTTCGCGATTTCCCGCTCAAGGTTGCGCACCCCAGCCTCGCGCGTGTAGGTCCGGATCATTTCCATCAGGGCCGAATCCGTGATCGAAAACTCCGCCTTTTTCAGCGCGTGGTTCTTGATCTGCTTGGCGATCAGGTGGCTTTTCGCGATCTCGCGCTTTTCATCCTCGGTGTAACCCGACAGGGGAATGATCTCCATCCGGTCGAGCAAGGGGCTGGGCATGTTGTACGAATTGGCCGTTGTGATGAACATCACGTTCGACAGGTCGTATTCCACTTCCAGATAGTGGTCGGTGAAGGTCGCGTTCTGTTCGGGATCCAGCACCTCCAGCATCGCGGATGCCGGATCACCCCGGAAATCCTGGCCCATCTTGTCGATCTCATCCAGCAGGATCAGCGGGTTGGTGGTTTTCGCCTTTTTCAGCGCCTGGATGATCTTGCCCGGCATGGACCCGATATAGGTGCGGCGGTGCCCCCGGATTTCGGATTCGTCACGCACGCCGCCCAGCGAGATGCGGATAAATTCGCGGCCCGTGGCTTTGGCCACCGACTTGCCAAGGCTGGTCTTGCCCACGCCGGGGGGACCAACAAGGCACAGGATGGGGCCTTTCAGTTTCGTGCTGCGGGTCTGGACGGCCAGATATTCGACGATCCGGTCCTTGACCTTTTCCAGACCGTGATGATCAGCATCCAGCACCTTTTGCGCCAGACCCAGATCTTTTTTCATGCGGCTTTTCACGCCCCACGGAACGCCCAGCAGCCAATCCAGATAGTTGCGCACGACGGTCGCCTCGGCGCTCATCGGGGACATGTTCTTCAGTTTCTTGACTTCGGCATCTGCCTTTTCGCGTGCCTCTTTCGAAAGCTGGGTCTTGGCGATCCGCGCTTCAAGTTCGGCCACCTCGTTGGTGCCATCCTCGCCGTCGCCGAGTTCCTTCTGAATGGCCTTCATCTGTTCATTCAGATAATATTCACGCTGTGTCCGCTCCATCTGGCTTTTCACACGGGTCTTGATCTTTTTTTCCACCTGCAGCACGGACATTTCGCCCTGCATGTGACCGTAAACCTTTTCCAGACGCTCGGCCACGTTCAGGGTTTCCAAGAGCGCCTGTTTCAGCCCCACTTCGATGCCCAGATGACCCGACACAAGGTCGGCCAGCCGTGCCGGTTCGCGCGTTTCCGACACTGCGGAAAGTGCCTCTTCGGGGATGTTCTTGCGGATTTTGGCATACCGCTCAAACTCTTCCGCCACGGTGCGCACCAGCGCATCGACGGTTGGCTGTTCGCCCAGGGTTTCGGACAACAGTTCGGCCCGCGCCTCAAAGAACACGTCGTTTTCTACGAAATCGGTGATCTTCACCCGCGCCTTGCCTTCGACCAGCACCTTGACGGTGCCATCGGGCAGTTTCAGGAGTTGCAGCACATTGGCCAGCACACCGGCGCGGTAAATGCCATCGGATGCCGGATCGTCATCGGTGGGGTCGATCTGGCTTGACAGCAAAATCTGGCGGTCATCGCCCATCACCTCTTCCAGGGCGCGGACGGATTTTTCCCGACCCACGAACAGCGGCACGATCATATGCGGAAACACCACAATATCGCGCAAGGGCAGCACGGGGTAGCTGGGGGAAAGCGGTTGGTTCATTCGCTTTGTCCTTTTGTCTGGCAGAAAACCCGGCCCCGTTGATCGGCAGCCTTTGTTCCCCAAGATATGGTATCTATTGCGCGGTCGGTGTCGTTTCAAGCACACGTTTCAGACTGTAACGATTACAATGCCGTGACGATATGGCAAGGGCAAGGCGCAGTGCCTGCTGCACGTCGGCGGCAGGGGCAGGATTGCCTGCCCCTGCATAGCGGGGTCTACGCCGCCTCGGTTTCGGCCAGCACGGGATAGTCGGTATATCCTTCGCGCCCGCCGCCATACATCGTGGCCGCATCCAGCGGGTTCATCGGCGCATCCGCCGCAAGGCGCGCCACCAGATCGGGGTTTGCGATGAACGGCTTGCCGAAGGCGATCATATCCGCGCGCCCTTCGGCCACGGTTTTCATCGCCAGAACCCGATCATAGCCGTTATTGGCCATGTAGGGCGATTTCAGGCGGGTGCGCAGCGCGTCAAGATCCATCCCGGCAGGCAGATCGCGCGACCCGCCGGTTTCGCCTTCGACGAAGTGCACATAGGCGAGGGCATGGGTATTCAGAATATCCACGACATGGCCGAAAAGTGCCATCGTATCGCTGTCCAGACCCACGGCATTCGCGTTGGAAAACGGGCTAAGGCGGATGCCGACCCGGTCAGCGCCCCAGACTTGCGTCACCGCCGCCATCACTTCGACCAGAAGGCGCGCGCGATTCTGGATGGACCCGCCATAAGCGTCCGTGCGGTGGTTCGACGTGTCGCGCAGGAACTGATCCAGCAGATAGCCGTTGGCGGCATGCACCTCGACCCCGTCAAACCCCGCCGCCTTGGCGTTTTCGGCGGCATGGCGATAGTCGGCCACAAGACGTAGCATTTCGTCCAGATCAAGCGCGCGGGGGACGGATGTCGCCACAAACCCCTTGCCGTCAAAGGTCTGGCTTTGCGCCGCGACTGCCGAAGGTGCGACCGGGGCCTGACCATCTGGTTGCAGGGACGTGTGGGAAATCCGGCCGACATGCCAAAGCTGCATGACGATCTTGCCACCCGCCGCATGGACACTGTCGGTGACCTTTTTCCAAGCTACTACCTGCGCATCGCTGTAGAT
>JANMDH010000336.1:0-4561 GCA_031376195.1 Gemmobacter sp.
GGCGGTTCTGGGCATGGCCATGGGCCGGCGCGCATCGGACAGGGTCCTCCTGATCGGCGACACCGCACTTGAGGCCGACTGGTGCGCCGCCGCGCGGCTGGCAGGTTATCTGTCGGCCGATCGTTACTTCGGGCCAGCCTCCGCCCCGCGATAATGCTGCAGCACGAACAGCCGGATCGCTGACGCAAGCCCGACATCCGCCCCCCGCCCAGCATCAATTTCCGCCGCAAGCGCATTGACCGGCTGCCCCCGCCCCACCGCAATCTCGCGGAACGCCTCCCAGAACTCCGCCTCCAGCGACACCGACGTGCGGTGACCGTTCAGGGTAAGGGAATGTTTCGCGGGGCGGGACATGGGGTTATGCCCAACCCTTTCGGGTGGGGCCCTTCTCAGAAAAAGAAGTGGTCGGATGTGAGGTCGGAAAGCCGGGTGTTCTGTAGATAAATCCCGTCAAAACCCACCGACCCACTTACAAAAATAACAACGGTATTGCCAACTTGATCCATATATCCCTTAAGTTCGGCAAAATTTCTTACACTAGTAGGCCACATGGCGACGAAATCGTGATTTCGTCCTTCGGCTTCAAAATCCGTCACGAGGATGCGGCCGCCTTCGACAGGAGGCATCACGAAGCAGTCCCGCCCCGCCCCGCCGGTCAAGAAATTTTTGCCCTCACCCCCGGACTAGGTATCGTTGCCCGCGCCGCCAAACAGCGTATCGTTGCCACCGTTCCCATATAGGGTGTCATTCCCTGCGCCGCCTTTAATCAGATTTGTTGCATCATTTCCACCAAGAACATTGCTGGCAGAGTTTCCAAACAGTCGTTTCGCAGTCCCGTCAACATCAAGATAACCGATTTCAAAATTCTCGGGTAGGGTGCAGCCAAGCAAGGAAACGAGGGTGTCATGCCCGCCGTCACGCTTTTCAATGACGATATCGGTTTCGGTGTCGATGAAGTACAAGTCGTCTCCATTCCCACCCGTCAACGTATCTTGGCCCAAACCACCATTTAACTCATCTCGGCCCTCTGATCCGACCAAACGATCATTTCCGTCATATCCGAACATTTTGTCATTACCATCACCACCAAATATCCAATTGGCAACGTTGTTTCCGCCCAAAAAGTTGTCAGCTGAATTTCCATAAAGCAACTTGGCCACGCCGTTATTATCTAAGTATCCTCCCTCGACGTTTTTTTGCAGTCTCAAATTATTGAAGCTTACAACATAGTCGAATCCCGCTTTTGAATTTTCAACGATAGTATCGTTTGCTTCGCGCACAAAATACCAGTCGTTTCCTGTCCCACCGATGAGAGTATCATCGCCCTCATCCCCGTAAAGATAGTCGGCACCCTCTGCTCCCAGTAATGTGTCATTGCCGCCGTTTCCGTAAATGGTATCATTCCCGGAAAGTCCAGAAATTCTGTTGGCGACATTATTGCCTCCCAGCACATTTGAAAGCGTGTTTCCTGTTAAATTGGCCCCATCTTTATCTATATCAAGATATCCGTTTTCTATGAGATTTGGTAAGATATAACTATTAATACTGACAACAGTATCTTTTCCTCCGTCTACTGGATTACCATCAACTTTGTCTGTCTCGGTTACGGTGTCTTCTACGCCGCCAACGAAATATATATCATCACCGGTGTCACCAATCAACGTGTCTGAACCGACTCCACCGTAAAGGGCATCATTTCCCCCACCACTCCTAATCCAGTCATTACCTGTACCTCCATATAAGGTATCGGAGCTCTCGTCATCACTTATGATGAATTCATCGTAACGGGTGTAACCCAAAATACTATCATTGCCACTTCCACCACAAATTAGATCACTTCCCAGACCTCCTGAAATTGTATCGTTTCCCGCGTTTCCATAAAGTGAATCTTTTCCTGAATCGCTTGAAATATAGTTATCGAGGCTATTGCCATTCAGATTAACATTGCCACTTGAATAGTCTGCCTGTATATTCATAGCTGTGCTGCCTTCCACCAAATACACAACTTCAACATATGACGGGGCTTTTACAAGACTGACTGAGCTATATAGGGTATCTTGCCCTTCATTTTGCACCTCTGGTGAGTACCTTCCAAACGAAGCTGACCAAGGATTATCAGAATAATAAACATCGTCGCCTGTACCGCCTGAGAGAAGATCATTTCCGGCGGTCGATACCAGCGTATCGTTGCCTGCTCCGCCATATATTGTGTCGGTCCCCTCGCCACCGATCAATGAGTCATCCCCGTCCAGCCCGTCAATCAGATCATCGCCGGTCAATCCGTTGATGGTATCATTGTCGGCCGTGCCGTTCAGCGTGTCATTGTCCGCGGTACCGTCCATCTTCACTATCCTTCACGAAACTGACGCCAAGTTGATATGACGCGGTTTATTTTCCACTATTGGCGTTTTCCGTCCAGATCACGTGCCTCTTTCTCCGCCCGCATCTCATCCCCCATCTTCTCCCCCTTCGTCCGTCCGAACTTCACCGCGTTGGCATCGGCCTGCGCCTTCGTACTGACCTTCGCGCGCGCTTTCCGCGTCTTGCTCAGACTGACCACCTTCACCCCTTCGGCCCTACCATATCCTCAGGCCGCACCACGCGGTCGAATGTCTCGCCGTCCACAAAGCCCAGGGCAATCGCTTCTTCCCTCAGGGTTGTGCCGTTCTTATGCGCGGACTTGGCCACTTTTGTGGCATTGTCATAGCCGATGGTCGGGGTCAGCGCCGTCACCAGCATCAGGCTTTCCTTCATCAGCTTGTCGATGCGCGCGATGTTTGCCTGCGTGCCCACCACCATGTTGTCCGTGAACGACCCCGCCGCATCCCCCAGCAACTGCATGCTCTGCAGCACGTTATAGCTCATCACCGGGTTATAGACGTTCAACTCGAAATGCCCCTGACTGCCTGCGAATCCCACCGCTGCATCATTGCCCATGACCTGCACGCACACCATCGTCAGCGCTTCGGCCTGGGTCGGGTTCACCTTGCCCGGCATGATGGAACTGCCCGGCTCATTTTCCGGCAGGATCAACTCCCCCAATCCCGAACGCGGGCCGGACCCCAGAAGCCGCATGTCATTGGCGATCTTGAACAGGCTGACCGCCACGGTTTTCAACGCCCCCGAAAACATCACCATCGCGTCATGCGCTGCCATCGCTTCGAACTTGTTCGGCGCGGTCACAAACGGCAGGCCGGTCAGTTCCGCAATCTTTGCCGCGATCCGCCTGTCCCACCCGACGCGGGTGTTCAGCCCGGTGCCCACCGCCGTGCCACCCTGTGCCAGATCATAGATTTCGGGCAGGATCTTCTTTACCCGCATGATCCCCGACGCCACCTGATGCGCATAGCCGCCAAATTCCTGGCCCAGCGTCAGGGGCGTCGCGTCCTGCGTATGGGTCCGCCCGATCTTGATGATGTCCTTGAAGTCCTGCGCCTTGTGCGCCAGCGCATGATGCAGCTTTTCCAGACCCGGCAACAGCACATCGCGCGCCATCATGCCGATTGCTATATGCATCGCGGTGGGAAAGGTGTCGTTGGACGACTGGCCCATGTTCACATGATCATTCGGATGGACGGGTTTCTTCGACCCCATGATGCCGCCCAGCATTTCGATGGCGCGGTTGGAAATCACCTCGTTCGCGTTCATGTTGGACTGGGTGCCTGACCCCGTTTGCCACACCACCAGCGGGAAATTGTCGTCGAACCGGCCGTCGATCACCTCCTGCGCCGCAGCTGCGATGGCCGTCCCCAGTTCGGGGCTGATGTCACCCTGATCAATGTTCACCAGCGCGCAGGCCTGCTTGATCACGCCCAAAGCCCGCACAATCGCCACCGGCTGCTTTTCCCAGCCGATGGGAAAGTTGATGATCGACCGCTGCGTCTGCGCGCCCCAGTATTTGTCGGCTGGCACCTCCAGCGGGCCAAAGCTGTCGGTTTCGGTGCGCGTCTTAGTCATGGTCAGGCCCCCGTTCTGAATGGCCCCGTCATAGGGCCACGGGGTGCCAAGATCAATCGGCGGGCCGCCTTAGGCTTTGCGGAAAAGATACACCCGCGCCGGGGGCAGGTTCAGCCAGACGGCGGGCCCGCGTTCCACCGTCAGGCCCAGCGCGGACTGGATCGCCTCGGTCACCGGGGGTTTGGGGCCATAGGTGAACTGGATATAAGCCGCGCCCGGTTTCAGAACGCGAAAGGCCGCGCTCAGGATCGCGGTCACGATGGGCGTGGGCATCGACAGCAGGGGCAGGCCGGACACCACCGCGCCAACCCCCGACGCCACGTGGTCGGCCGCCTGGTCGGCCCCGGCATTGTGGATGGTCACACCGGGGAATGCCTTGCGCAGGCGATCGACAAAGGTAGGGTCCAACTCGAAACAGGTCAGATCTTGCGGGCGTACCCCGCTGTCCAGAATGCCACGGGTCAAGCTGCCCGTCCCCGGGCCGAACTCAACCACGCGGCCCGTCTGCGGCCCCAGCGTGCGCGCCATCGCGCGGGCAAGGAACAGGGATGAAGGGGCGATCGCCGATACCTGCCGGGGATTGTTCAGCAGGCGGCGCAGGTAC
>JANMDH010000329.1:0-5274 GCA_031376195.1 Gemmobacter sp.
AAAATACTGTGAAATAATGCGCTCGCTTAAATCACAAGTGTTTTTGAAGCTTAAGGGCTTGTTTATGCTTGTCTCTTGCGGTCTGTTCGTTCTGCGCAGAGGCAGCCGAAACGATGCAACGTGTACATTCTAAATAAGAAAGACCGGCCACCCTCGCATCAATAAGGCGCAAATACTCTATCCACTTTCCCCTATGTGATCTTTCCATGTCATTGGAAATATTGTGATTTCGTTTTGACAAAAGGTGTTCTCGTAGGCCTTCAATTTGTAAGTCGATTGGCTTACTAGGATCGAAAACAACAGCAACCTGACCTATTCCTATCGTAATGTATCGATGTTCTATTTGGCCGATGTGCCAAGGAACCAACGTCCTGGCGTCAAGTGATCGCTCGGGGCCATCACCCCAACTGAATTCAGAATACAAAGGATTAGGAAGCCTTCCATATCCTATGGACGCTGCTTGAGCAGGCGACAAATAGTAGGAACGGTTGCGATATTCAGCTTGCCATATCAAATTCGTTGGCGAACCTTTCATTGTTTCATCACCCGTAAATTCCTGTCTGGCGTGATCCATGTAAGCGTCGCGAATGTCTTGACGTCTTCTCACAAACTCCCAGCGCCAGCGAAATTCCGTCCAGCTGTCGTTTCCTGCATAATCAGCAATTTCAGTCCCATCCGGCACGCCCCAATCCACTTTGCTCTTCAATCACTACCCCCTCACCGCAACCTTGCCAGCAACGCCACGCTCGGCTCCCCCGTCACGGCCAGCCCCTGCGCCGCCTGATACGCGCTGATCGCGGCCTTCGTCTTGGCCCCGATCACCCCGTCCGTGCCTTCGGTGTCGTATCCCGCCGCCGTCAGCCGCCGCTGCAGTTCCTGCCGGTCGGCCTTGGTCATCCCCGCCTTGTCCGGCGGGAACGCCCCCCGGATCGCCCCGCCGCCTGCCAGCCGGTCCGACAGATGCCCCACCCCGATCGCGTAATTCTCGGCATTGTTATAGCGCAGGATCACGTTGAAGTTCTGGAACAAAAGGAACGCCGGTCCCGATGCGCCCGAAGGCACGATGATCGACCCCGACCCGCCCGGCAGCGCCCCGCCGCCGGCCCGTGTGACCCCCATCCCCGCCCATTCGCCCGTCGACCGCCCCTTGCCGCGCCCCGCCAGCCCCGTGTTGAACCCGCCCGGCAAGGACACCTCCACCCCCCAGGGCTGCCCCCGCGTCCAGCCCGACCGCTGCAGATACGCACCCGTCGATGCCAGCGCATCCGTCGGATCATCCGACCAGATGTCGCGCCGCCCGTCACCCCGGAAATCGACGGCATAGGCAAGGTAACTGGTCGGGATGAACTGCGTGTGCCCCATCGCCCCGGCCCATGACCCGGTCATCCCCTCGGGCGATACATCCCCGTTCTGCAAAATCTTCAGGGCCGCGATCAGCTGCCCCTCGAAAAACGCACCCCGCCGTCCTTCATAGGCCAGCGTGGACAGCGCCGAAATCACCGGCACCGACCCGCGCCTTGTGCCAAAGAAACTCTCCAGCCCCCAAACCGCGGCCACCACATTCGCCTCGACCCCGTACCGCGCCTCGACCTCGTTCAGCACGCCGCCGTATTGCGCCAGCGCACCGCGCCCTGCTGCCAGCCGTTCGTCCGATGCCGCGATGGCAAGATAGTCTTCCAGGGTCCGGGTGAATTCGGTCTGGTTGCGGTCCTTCTCGATCACGCCCGGCAGAAACCCCGCCGACTGGAAGGCACGGTCATAAGTTGCCCCCGAAATTCCCTGCGCCGCCGCCCGGCCCTGAAAGCCCAGCACCCACGCGTCATAGCCCGCATTCGGCATCGCCCGCATCGCCACCTCGGGGGCACGCGACGCGGACCGCGCGCCGCCCCCCCCGCCGCTGCCACCGCCACAGGCTGACAATCCCGTCGCCGCCAATCCCAGAATCACTGCCCGCCGTGTTGCCTGCATGCCTCGCCCGTTCCCCGGTTTTATCTGCTTCGCCGCACCCTAACCCGTCACACCCGCCGCGCCAACCAAAAGCCGATCCGGCGGCAAGGCCCCGCCCATTGGACCTTTTCACTGTATGTACGGATGCAATACGGATCGCATACGGAAAAAATACGCAAAAAATACGCCCCTAATGCAGCCGAAACTCCCCCACCACATTGCGCCACTCGCCCGGTGCAATCAGTTTGCGATGCGTGAACCGGACGGAATGCAACGGGCCTTCAATCTGGTCCCGCCAGAATTGAATGAACTTGAACAGCGCCGGATAATCCGGCGCCAGATCATATTCCTGCCAGATAAAGCTGTTCAAAACATGCCGGTAATCCGGCATCCGATAGTACATTTCGGCCGTCGTCAGGCCGTATCCGCGCAGCATTTTTTCCGATCCGATCGCGGGCATTCACCCCTCCCTTACAGTTGCCTGATCATAGGATGCGCCTTTCTGATTTATTTTCAATGAAAACAATCTGTTGTCACTATGCACCTATGGCTGCCAACCCCGTGCTGCGCACGCCATTGCACCCCATGGGTGGCGTGATATAAGGTTTGCACAACTATATCTGGCCCCCTTTCAGGAAGGCGCGCGATCTGTGACCGACACACCCGAAGACATTGAAGATACTGGCGAAAAACCTGATCGCCCGGTGCACGACGGCCCCCAGATCGACATCGCCGCCGAAATGAAAACCGCCTACCTCGACTACGCAATGAGCGTGATCGTCTCGCGCGCGATCCCCGATCTGCGCGACGGTCTGAAACCCGTTCACCGCCGCGTCCTGTTCGCGATGCACGAAACCAGCAACACCCACGACAAACCCTACCGCAAATCGGCCCGTCCCGTGGGCGACACAATGGGCAAGTACCACCCCCATGGCGACAGCTCCATCTACGACGCGCTCGTGCGGATGGCGCAACCCTTCAGCATGTCGCTTAAACTATTGGACGGTCAGGGAAATTTCGGCTCCATGGATGGCGATAACCCCGCCGCGATGCGCTACACCGAAGTGCGGATGGACAAACCTGCAGCTTTCCTTCTGGCCGATATCGACAAGGAAACCGTCGATTTTCAGGACAATTATGACGGCAAGGACCGTGAACCCACGGTCCTCCCGGCCCGCTTTCCCAACATGCTCGTCAACGGTGCCGGCGGCATCGCCGTCGGTATGGCGACCAACATTCCGCCGCATAACCTGGGTGAAGTGATCGACGGCACCCTCGCGTTGATCTCCGATCCGGACATGTCCACCGAACAGTTGATGGAAATCATCCCCGCCCCGGATTTCCCGACAGGTGCCCAGATATTGGGCCGCTCCGGTGCCAGAAAAGCATATCTTGAGGGGCGCGGCTCCGTCATCATCCGTGCAAAGACCCGGATCGAGGAAATCCGCAAAGACCGTTTTGCCATCATCGTGGACGAAATTCCCTATCAGGTGAACAAGGCCCGGATGATCGAAATCATCGCCGAACAGGTGCGTGAGAAAAAGATCGAAGGCATCTCCCATGTGCAGGACGAATCCGACCGGATCGGCGTGCGCGTGGTAATTGAACTGAAACGCGATGCGACGGCGGATGTGGTGCTTAATCAACTGTACCGTTTCACGCCCATGCAGACCAGCTTCGGCTGCAACATGCTCGCCCTGAACGGCGGGCGTCCGGAACAACTGACCCTGCGGGATTTCCTCAGCTATTTCATTACCTTCCGCGAAGAAGTGGTCGCGCGGCGCACGGCGTTCGAACTGCGCAAAGCGCGTGAGCGAAGCCATGTGCTGTGCGGTCTGGCCGTGGCGGTGTCGAACGTGGATGAGGTGGTGGCCACCATCCGATCCTCCGCCGATCCGGCCGAAGCGCGCGACCGCCTGATGACGCGGCGCTGGCCTGCGGGGGAAATCATCCCCTTCATCAAACTGATCGACGACCCGTCACACCCGGTGAACGACGATGGCACCTATAACCTGTCCGAAGTTCAGGCCCGCGCCATTCTGGATCTTCGCCTGCAACGCCTGACCGCCCTTGGCGTCAAGGAAGTCACGGATGAACTGCAGGAACTTGCTGGAAAAATTCAGGATTTCCTCGATATCTTGGGCAGCCGCGACCGGATCATGGCGATCATCTCGGACGAATTGCGCGAGGTGAAAGCCCTGTTCGCCGTCCCACGCCGGACCGAAATCATCGACTGGTCGGGCGACATGGAAGATGAAGACCTGATTGAGCGTGAAGACATGGTCGTGACGATCACCTCCGGCGGCTATATCAAGCGAACGGCACTTGCCGAATTCCGCTCGCAGAACCGGGGCGGCAAGGGTCTGGCGTCGATGTCGACCAAAGAGGATGACGTGGTGACCACTCTGTTCGTGGTGAACACCCACACGAACCTGCTGTTTTTCACAACGGATGGAATGGTTTACAAGCTGAAGACATGGCGGCTGCCACTTGCAGGTCGTCAGGCCAAGGGTAAGGCGATGGTGAACCTTCTGCCGATTGCTCAAGGGGTCAGCATTGCCGCCTTGATGCCGGTGGACGTGCCGGAAGAGGAATGGGAAAACCTGCAGATCGTGTTCGCAACCAGCGATGGCGACGTGCGCCAGAACGATCTGTCGGATTTCACCAACGTCAAACGCAACGGCAAAATCGCGATGAACCTGCCCGAGGGCGTGTTCCTTGTGAACGCGGCGATTGCGGATGAAAATGACGATGTGATGCTGGTGACAGCGCTGGGCCGGGCGATCCGCTTTCCGACCACGGAAATTCGCGTGTTCAAATCGCGCGGATCAACCGGGGTGCGGGGCATTCGGGTCGGCAAGGGCGACAAGGTCGTGTCGATGGCGATCATCCGGCACTTCGAGGCAGACCCGGCCGAACGCGCCGCCTATCTGAAACAACGCCGCCTGATGGCCGGCGCGGTGGAGGATGAGGCAGAGGTTGATGAGGACGAAGACGCGGTCAGTGCGGGGCAACTCTCCACCGAACGCTACGCCGAAATGTCGGCGGCTGAGGATCTGATCCTGACGATCACCACGACCGGGGCGGGCAAGCTGTCGTCCAGCCATGATTATCCGGTGCGCGGACGCGGAGGCATGGGCGTCAAGGCCATGGATGGCGCGATGCGCGGCGGGCCACTGGTGGCCAGTTTCCCGGTGAATATGGCCGATCAGATCATGCTCGCGACATCGACCGGTCAGTCGATCCGGGTGCCGGTGGATCAGATCAGCTTCCGTTCCCGCTCTGCCGGGGGGGTCAAGGTGTTCAACACCGGCGGGGATGAGCGGG
>JANMDH010000340.1:0-13082 GCA_031376195.1 Gemmobacter sp.
CGCAGATCAATGCGGTGCCGACGCCGGAACAGATAGCCCAGACGATCATCGGGGCGGCGCGGCACGCGCGGCGGTTCGGGGTGACGCCGAATGTGGCACTGTGCGCGCATTCCAATTTCGGCAATCTGGATACGGATTCGGGGCGTCGGATGCGGGCAGCTTTGGCGATATTGGACGGGACAGGTGTCGATTTCGTTTATGAGGGCGAGATGAGCGCGGATGCGGCGCTTGACCCCGAATTGCGGGCGCGGATCTTTCCGGCAAGCCGGATGCAGGGGCCGGCGAATATTCTGATCTTCGGGTATTCGGATGCGGCGTCGGCGGCGCGCAATATGCTGCGGTTCAAGGCCGAGGGGCTGGAGGTCGGGCCGATCCTGATGGGGATGGGCAACCGGGCGCATATCGTGACGCCGTCGATCACGGCACGGGGATTGTTGAACATCGCGGCGCTGGCAGGGACGCCGGTGGCGCATTACGGGTAAAGACAGAACGGAAAAGGGCGACCCGAAGGCCGCCCCTTTTTTCATCCCGGTAAGCCTTGGTTCAGATTCTTGAATTGGCGGATTTGACATGCTGCACGGACCCGTCGGTGAACGTCGCATAGATCGTGTCGAGCCATCGGGAGAAATTGACCGCAGCCGCTGCGTCGACAGAATTTGGGCCAGTGATCCTGGCAATCGAGGTCTTCACGGGTTTCCAAATTGATTGCGGCCTGTTCCAGCGCAACGTTGATCTAGGGTGTTAGGCGCGCGTTCGCGTCCGCCGCGTCCAAAGCACCGCGCAGCCCAAGATGCGGGCTGTTGGGTGCGCCCCGCATGTCAATGACGACTGCGGTTTCTTTGGCAGCAGCTGGCATGGCAGGGGCAATCGTGACGTAAAGGGACAAGGCTGCGAGCAGGGTTGTGGTCGCCAACGTGTGAACGTTACCTTTGCCTGATCCGGCGTTCCCCTGTCGTGAAGAAACCGATCCCTGCTCTGATTGTGTTGACAATCCACGTCCCCGTGAAACCTGTTTAGCCTTTGCTGATCCATGTTTCGACGCGACGGTTGATGGACCGGCCGAGGTCGGAATTGTTGCAGGCGGCTGGCGCGATTTCGCCAAAGCCGATGGCATTAAAGGTCACATTGGCCAAACGGTTCCCTGCCAACGCCTTGATCGCTTTTTCGACCTCGGCAGCGCGCCCTTTGGAAAGGGAACGGTTGGGTTCAAATTCACCAAAGTTGTCCGAGAAACCCACGAAGGTGATTTTCGCGCCTTCGGGCAAGGCTGCCAGATAGTCTGTCAGCAAAGCGAGGTCGCGCTGGCCGCGCGGATCCAGTTCTGAAGATCCTGTGCGAAAGCGGAAAGTCGATGACAGCCGGTCTGACACTTCAAGTTCGGCCAGCATTTCTGCGATCACCTTTTTTTCGAGGGAGTTTGCGTCTGATGCCTTCAGGCTGACTGCCCGGGGATTGGTCATGTCGTTGACTTGCAATTCCACGCCAAGGTTGATGAATCCCGCCTGCTGGATAACCGCATCCGCCGTAGACGAGCTTGCAAAATCAAGGAATTGTCTGGCAAGGGCGCTGTCCAGATCGCCCCGGTTGTAAAGGTACAGGCGGCGGAACAAGGCGTATTCTTCGGTCTTGACGGAAAATGCGTCTGGTGTGGTGCCCAGCCCGCATTCGCTGATCAAGGTCAGGGGTTTTTGCCCGCGCTGAAAGGCATAGCCGACAAAGGCGATGCCGCCCGGGTTATCGTTCACAAAGGCGGCGGCAGTGTTGTTGTCAGCCGCGACAAAGGCGGTTGTCGCCACCTTGGTGTTTTCACCCAATACCCCGGCGCTGAAAACGCCAAACGTGCCGACGTCTTCGGTACGTGTGACGAGGCTGATGGCGAGGTCGGGGCCGCCCACCTCTGCCCAGTTGGTGATTTCGCCTGTGTAGATTTTCTTAAGATCAGCAATCGACAGTTCTGAAACACTATTTTCGGGGTTCACGATCACAACCAGGCTGTCCACGGCAATGATGTGTTCCTGCGTCGGGTCGATCATGTTGCCTGCGCCCGCATTTTTCAGGGCGCGCGCCTCATCCGGTGTGATCCGGCGCGACGACATGCCGATCTGGGCTGAACCTTCCATCAGTTTGGCAAAAGCATCCGCTGATGTCGTCGCAGACACCAGATAGCTGCCAATCGCATCGCCAAACCCTTGTTCAGCCACGAAGCTTGCCACGAATTCACCTTCGACGGAGGCGTTTTCCTTTTTCACTTCGGCATTCAAAAAGGTCGAAAACCCATCCATCATCAGTGGCATCAGGCCTTCGCCGATGGTGTCAGACCCTGCAATGACCACATCACCTGTCATTGCAGCGATCTGTGGACAGCCTTCCCCTTCGCAACGGACGCGGTTCGCGGCAATCCGCAAATCGCCCATGTCTGTGCGGATGATGTAATTGTCATCGGCAAAGCTGATCAGGTCACCTATCAGGTTCACGGTGCCGTCTGACGATTTCAGGGTGACTTGTTCAGCCCATGCCCCACCGGCAATCACGGGTGCGGATGCCAGTATGATCCCTTGCAGGAACCTTTTTAGTCGCGGACACGATTTATGTTTCACACTACCCCTCCACATGCTGCGGATTCCCAAAATCTGGCGGGCGCGGCACCCGAACAGTGGCCGCAACTTTGGTACCGCAAGGTTTTCCTATCGTGGATAGGCGTAGAACCCGAATGTGCCGTCACTGTGTCAGGTCTTGGCGACATTATAGCAAATTTGTGTCGATTGGCGCATGGCGGATCACAATAAATAGTCGTTTGTTTTGGTTACATATTTACGGCGTTTTCCGGCGCGTATTTGGTCGATCCGGAGCACCGCCTGCGGCATGATTTTTTGGAAGTTCAGTTCGCAGTCTTAGGATTGTTGCGATTTCGGGAATTTTCCGGCGGGGTGCTTTATCGCCTTTGACTTGTGTTCAGTGGGCCCTGTCAGATGCGCTGGACGTTGTGGCATGCCCTATGCCGCGACGAGCATTTTCCGCCGATGCCGGGGTTGCGATCGCTGTGCTGCATCTGTGCCAGTCGGCAGCCTATTGACGCTTGGGGCTGCTTGGGGCCAAGTGGGTAGGCCCCTGGAACTGGACCGGACCTGCATGCGCCGATTTTCATGGCTTGTTTTTTGCGCCTTGTTGGCTGCCTGCCAACCCGGGGGCGTGGGTAAGGTAACGTCTGATCCGCCTGTCAGTTTGGTTGTGGGGGACGATATCGCAACAACCAGCCTTGATGCGGCCGCACCGTCCGTGCCTGCCGCTGGCGGAATTGATTTGCCGGATTTGCGAAACCCGATTGCCGGCACCGTTGACGCGAGCATCGCTGTTGAGACGCCAGTGGAAGAGGCTGCGTCGGACATAGCCACACCATTGGCTGCCGAGTCTGTCGCAACGAGTGCTGAAGACACGCCTTCCGACGCAGACGCGCCAGCGGTAGAGGAACCGGTCGAATTGAAATCGGCATCTCAACTGCGCTGTGAGGCGAGAGGGGGCGTTTACGCCAGTGCGGGGGGCGAGGGCGTGCGCGCCTGTGTCCGCAAGACCCGTGATGCCGGGAAAAGCTGCCGCCGCGAAGGCGACTGCGACGGGCAATGTCTGGCCCGGTCACAGACCTGTTCCCCGATTGATCCCGTTCTGGGCTGCAACGAGGTTTTGCAGCAGAATGGGGCGATGGTGACACTGTGCCTCAACTGATGCGGATGGTCCTTTTGGTCTGCCTGGGTGTGCTGGCCGGCTGTGGGCCGAAACCCGGGGCACGGATCAGTTATCGGGATGCGAGTTTGTCGATCTATTCCAATGCAGTGTTCGACGCGGCCCGGCTGCAAGGGGAATGGGTTCAGGTTGCGGGATTTCAACGCCCGAACGGGGCCTCCTGTTCGGGGGGCCGTGCGATATTCGGGCCGCCAGACGCCGAAGGCCGCCTGCGGTTGAAAACCAGCCTGTGTCTGTCCGGGCAGGACACGCGTTTTGACGGATATGTTGATACGGTCGCATCGGGCCGCTTTGCATTAAGCGGGGCAGACCCGAAGGGCATCGGGCAGGTCTGGTGGATATTATGGGCGGATATCGACAACCGCACCCTGTTGATCGGCACGCCATCGGGGGATTTTGGATTTATTTTGAACCGTGAAGGCCGGGTGCCTGCGGATCGTCTGAATGCCGCGCGCGAGATACTGGATTTCAACGGATATGATCTGACCCGGCTGAAAGTATTCTGACCTAATCTGTAATACTGTCCCGCAGACTTCGCAGGTGATCGCCCACGTCCCGCGCACTGATCGACGCCTCGCGCACCAGCCAGTCAAAGTGCTGCGTGATGCTTGCCACACGCACGGAATCGCGAAAGGCGATGTAATGACGGCCTAGATAGATCACGGCCAGAAGGGGGCCAAAGATGGTCACCGGCGATGAAAACACCCGCCGCGCATCGAACAGATACAGTCGAAGAGACGGGTAGAGTTGCGTGGTCAGCATCAGCAACCGATCCATCTGTTTGCGCCGAACCTCGGCAGACAAACCCGAATAATAGCCCGTGCCCGCAGCAAACGATTTAATCTCATGCAGTGGCAGGGCGATTTCATAATCTGACCGCGACCCGCGCAACCAAGCCAGCTGATCTTCAAACGCGCCGATGGCCTGTTCTGCGGTCCGACCCAGTTGCGGCTCATATTCCCATTCCACCACGGCACGGGTTTTCAGCAGATCGGGCAGGGTTGCTGGGACGTGCCGGATTTTATAGCCCGCCGCCTCGCGGTGCCAGCCAAAGATCGCCTCGTCGAACAAGGCGCGCGGGGCTTCGGTCATGGTTAGGGACGCGGCGAGGATATCGGCCAGCGGTTCGGGACGGTCGGTCAGACCCAACAGCCAGTCCGCACTGATGCCCAAAGCGGCAGCGCAATCTGCCGCCAGCTGCGCATTGGGCAGGCGTTTGTCGCCCGCCAGCAGCTGCGAAATGGTGGACCTGTCCACCCCAGTTTCCCGCGCCAAAGCACTTTGGTTTGTGCCGCGTTCGGCCATCGCACTGGCAAGACGGATGCGAAACAGCGCCGCCCTGTCACGTTTGTCGATCATAACTCACACCTGATGATTATACTAAACAATGTAGACTCTATGTTGCGCATAGTTGGAATACCAGTTGCACGCCAATCCAAGTAACGTATTTGTCAAATGGGCAGGCAAACAACGATGCAGAAAATTGACACAGGCGTGGAATGGCCGACTTTGGCAGTTTTGATCGCGACTTATGGCCTATGGATGGGATCGACGGCTTTCATCTATGCGTGGTCCCCCGCGTTTGCCATTCTTCTGACGGGCCTGACCATCGCGCAATTTTCATCCTTGCAGCACGAGGTGCTGCATGGTCATCCGTTCCAATCAAAAATGTTGAACGAAGCGCTGGTTTTTCCCGGCCTGACCCTGACCGTGCCGTTCGGGCGGTTTCGCGATGTGCATCTGCAGCACCATTTTGATCCAAACCTGACCGATCCTTATGACGATCCTGAATCCAATTTTTTCGATCCCTTGGTCTGGCAAAGCCTGCCGCGTACCACGCAACTTCTGTTGCGGGCAAACAATACTTTGCTGGGCCGTATGGTGCTTGGCCCGTTGATTGGGGGCTGGCATTGGCTTTCGGGGGAATTGCGGCTGATCTTGCAAGGGGATCGTTCGGTGCAACGATCCTGGGTCTGGCATCTGCCGGGTCTTGCCGTCATCGTGATCTGGCTGTGGTTTGTGGCGATGCCGTGGTGGGCGTATCTGATTTCTGCGTGGATCGGGCACGGGTTGCTGAAAATACGCACCTTTCTGGAACATCGGGCGCATGATGTGGCGCGGGGCCGGTCGGTGATTGTCGAAGATCAGGGTCCGCTGGCATTGCTGTTTTTGAACAACAACTTTCACGCGATCCATCACATGCATCCGGGCGTGGCCTGGTATCGGCTTCCCGCACTTTACGCATCGCGCCGCGCGCATTTTCAGCGCTGCAACGACGATTATGTCTATAAATCCTACGCGACTATCTTCCGGCAGTTCCTGTTTGCCGCCAAAGACCCGCTGCCTCATCCGATCTGGCCGGTCTACAAAGGCTCAGACCAACCTGCGGAACTGGGGGCGCGCACCGGAATTGTCAAAGAAGGGCACTCCGCCGGATTGGGCATGCCCGCCGAGTAGATGCGCCACTTCGGCGAGCACCACTGACGTGATGAAGGGCAGGTCCAACGCGCGCGCCTGATCGAGCGTCACCCATTGCAAATATGACAGCTCGTCCGTAGCTGCGGAAAAATCATCCGGATCGCCTGCAAGGGCATCCGCATCCGCCAGAAAGAAACGCGCATCAAAGCGACGGGGCCGGCCCGGGGGGGTGATTGCCCGAAAGACAAATTGCAAGGCACCTGCATCAGGGCGCAGGCCGCCTGCGGCAAATTGTTTCCACCCGTCGGGTGGATTATGCCATGACGCAGGTTGACCCAAAGCCAAGCCCGTTTCTTCCCACAATTCGCGAATGGCGGCGGCACACAGCGCTGTTGCGGATGGCGCATCAGCCGCCACAGCCAGCCGCGTTACTGTTGCCGCGTCCGGCTGTCGGGCAAAGGCAATATCGGCATCAGCGGCATCCACAGCGCCCCCCGGAAAGACAAATTTGGACGGCATGAACGCTGCTGTCGCCCCGCGCTGACCCATGAGGATCCGCGCCTCTGTGTCCCTGTCCCGGATCAGAATGATCGTCGCCGCAGGGCGAATGTCTATCACTCAGTCACCTGTGCCAAATCCGTGCAGGCGTTTGGCCCATTGCATCCCGACCATCGCCCCCTTCAGGCGCGGCAGCAGGAAAAGCGACAGCGCCACACAGCCCACACTGAAGATCGTGGCTAATACCAATGGGTCGGGGCGATATCTGACAAAGCTCGCCAGCAAAAGCGGGGCCATCAAATGCCCGACGATCAGAATGGTAAGATAGGCGGGGCCATCATCGGCGCGTTGGTGGTGCAATTCCTCACCGCAAGCAGGGCAGGTATCGCGCACTTTCAGATAGCCCTGCAGCATTGGGCCGGACCCGCAGTTCGGACAACGTCCCGCCCATCCCCTGCGCAATGCAGGCCACAAAGGGCGGTCGTCTGCAATCGTCTGGGGCAGGGCAGCGGTCATCATTTATCCGATACTCAAATGGGCAGATGAAACAGTAAAAACTTACATAGGCCTGCTGGTCCCGAATGTTGAGAGGGAAAAGGCGCTTTGCGGCCCGATGTCGCAAGCCGAAATGGCGCTGCGACGGAAAAGCCGTTGGCAGGCGTCATGTTGTCAGATGGGCATGGGTAAACCTGCCCCGGCCTGATGGAGATGGAAAATGCAAAAGAAATATGCACTGATGAGTGCGGTCAGCGCCGTGGTTCTGGTGGTGGGCATGGGCAAGATCGCCTTTGCGGATCGCGGGCCGGGGGTTGAGGGCGGACCTGCGATGGAAATGATGGGCATGCCCGATTTCAAATTGATGGATGCCGACAAGGATGGCGCCCTGACGGTGGCCGAAGTGGAGGCCTACCGCGCAGCGCAGATCGCCAAAGCCGATGCGAATGCCGATGGTAAACTGAACGCTGAAGAACTGGTCACCTTTCAGCAGACGCAGCAGGCAGAGCGGATGGCCGATCGCGCAGCGCAGATGATCGAACGTTTTGACACGGATGATGACGGCTTGTTGTCGGGGGCAGAACTGGCCTCTGGCCCGCGCGCGCAAACGATGTTCGAGCGGATTGACGCGGACGGCGACGGCAGTGTGACGGCAGCCGAAGTGGAGGCGGCCAAGACGCAGATGGCCAGTCGCATGATGCGCGGTGGTCGCCACGGGCAGGGTCGTGGGCCGGAAATGGGCGCGGAGTTTGGTCCGGAAAACTGATCTGCTGTGCTGCCCGCCCTTTGGGGCGGGCAGGGGAATTGCGTGCGATGGGGAACTGGACTAAGCCGAAAGACACGATGCCAATGCCTTTGGATGCTGAAAACGCGCTTTCTGATGAAATCTTGGTCGCGCGTTATGCGGCAGGGGATCGTGCGGCGGCACGCATTTTGACCTTGCGCCTGACGCCACGAATTCTGGGTTATGCCATCCGTCATCTGGGCGGCGACCGGGCCGAGGCGGAAGATGTGACGCAGGAAAGCCTGCTGCGCCTGTGGCGCGGTGCGCAGGATTGGCCTGCAAATAGCGTACGGGTGCTGCCATGGCTGTACCGCGTGGCGGGGAATTTGTGCATTGATCGTATCAGGGCGCGGGTGCGCAGACGGTCCAGCCCGCTCGACGAGGCACCAGATCTTGCGGATGCGGGGATTGGGGTTGAGGCGCAAATGATCGCGGGTGACCGTTTGACAGCCCTTGATCAGGCCTTGGCCTGTCTGCCGGAACGACAAAGGCAGGCCGTTGTGCTCCGCCATATCGAAGGTCTGACGAACCCCGAAATTGCTACGGTGATGGACATCGGGGTGGAGGCGGTCGAAAGTTTGACGGCACGCGGAAAGCGGGCGTTGGTGGCGGTGCTGTCGGCGCGGCAGGCAGAATTGGGATATGATGGTGAAGGGGTTTGAGGTGATGACCGACAAGGATCTTGATGCCCTGCTCGTGCAGGCAGCAAATGCGCCGCGGTTGGTGTCAAATGACTTGCTTGGCCGGATTCTGGACGATGCCTACAGTCTGCAACCTGCGGCGCCGGTTGCAACGGCGCCTAACGCCGCGCGTCCGAACGCGGCACAGCAGTTGTCGTGGCAGTATGCAGGCCTCGGGTGGGCAGCGGGGCTGGCAGCGGTGGCATTGGGTGGCGTGTGGATCGGATTTTCAGAACCTGTGGGTTTAAGCAGTGTTGCGGAAAACCTTTGGGCAGGATCGTCCGCAGAAAGCGTTGAACTGATGCCCGACCTTGATATTTTTATGACCGAAGGCTGAAAAGATGACCGAACCCGTTTTGCCGCCCGCACCACCCGCCCTGCCGCTGGCCCCCCCTGCATTGTCGAAAACGCAGGGCTGGCGAGTGGCTTTCTTCGTCCTGTTGGCGCTGAACCTTGGGGTGGTGGGCGTCGTCGCGGGTGTTGCCCTTCGGCATGACGGACCGGGTGGCGGGTTTGTACGCGACCTTGGATTCGGGCCTTTCAGTGCGGCGTTGGCCCCCAATGACCGCGAGGCGCTGAGGGCGGCGTTTTTGGCAAAAGTTCCGGACTGGCGCGACATGCGCCGCGCGATGCGGACCGATGCGGCAGGGTTGCTGACAGCACTTCGGGCGGTGCCGTTTGACCCGGATGCGCTTCGGAGTGCCATGCAGAACCAGCAAAGCCGCAATGAGAAGCGGTTGGAACTTGGTCAGGCATTGATACTCGATCGCATCCTGACGATGACACCGGACGAGCGTGCAGGCTTTGCCGACCGGCTGGAACAGGCACTGTCGCGCCGTCCGGGGCAAGACCGCCGGGAGTAGGAGTGGCCTTGTTTTGATCGGTCAGACACGAATTGCCTGAGGACAAGCATTCCGGACCACGATTTGGGGCGAGTGCATGTGGCGAGCGAGAGGGGGCTGTCTGACCCCGCTCTTCGGGCCCCCCGAGGATATTTCGGCCAATGTGAATAGATTTGATATTTTGTGCCTTGTTCCGTTGTGTCATGAACTATCGTTCACTTAACCCTTGGCGCCTTGCCCGCGCGCATAAATATCGTCGTAGCGAGTGATGTCATCTTCGCCCAAATACGCGCCCGTTTGCACCTCTATCAGGATCATCGGCAGTTTGCCGGGGTTTTCAAGGCGATGTTTGGCACCCAGCGGAATGTAGATGGACTGATTTTCGGCCACTATACTGATTTGGTCACCCAAGGTCACCTGCGCAGTGCCGGACACGACGACCCAATGTTCGGCGCGGTGAACGTGGCTTTGCAGGCTAAGCGCGGCACCGGGATGAACATGAATGCGTTTCACTTGAAAGCGGTCGCCAATGGCGAGAGTTTCAAACCAGCCCCAAGGGCGATGGTCACGAGGGAACTGTTCGGCAGCACGCGCGCCTTTCCGCTTGAGCGCGTCGACAGCAAGGCGCACGTCCTGCGTACGGGATTTATGCGCGATCAACACCGCATCCGGCAGCGCGACGGCCACGATATCAGTCAGGCCAATGCCGACAAGTTCAAGATCAGGATCGGGATAGAGGAGGGTATCCGTGCAGTCGATGGCGGTGCCCGTGCCAGTATTGCCGTCAGCGTCGGGCGGCAGTTCGCGTGCGATGGCCGCCCAGTCACCAAGATCGGACCAACCCGCCGCAAATGGCATGACGGTCAGGTTCTGGGCGTGTTCCATGATGGCATAGTCGATCGAGATCGACCGGGCGGCGGACCAGGGTGCATACTTTAGGCGCAGAAATCCTAGGTCTGGCTGGGCCTCATCCACGGCGGTGGCGACGGCCGGGATAAGATCGGGCGCATGTTGTTCGAAGGCGGCAATCAAGGTGTCGGCGCGAAACAGAAACAACCCTGAATTCCACAGAAAGCATGGATTACCAAACATATGTTCGGCAAGTGATGCCCCCGGCTTTTCAACAAATCTTTTCAGGATAAGGGGGGGAACAGGTGCGCCTTCGATCGGGGCCAGTTCAAGCCAGCCGTAACCGGTCTCAGGTCGGGTGGGCTGAATGCCGAACGTGACGATCTGCCCGGCCAGTGCGGCAGGAACGGCCTGTTGGACAGCCTTTTGAAAGGCAAGAGGATCAGTGATCAGATGATCGCAAGGAGCGGCCAGTATCAGTGCGGCGGGGTTGGTTTTTGTCCGGTGCAGTGCCCCTGCAAGGATGGCGGGGGCGGTGTTGCGGCCTTCCGGTTCGATCAGCACATCGAAGGGCGGGCAGTGAATGTCGGCGAGTTGTTCGGTGACAATAAAGCGAAAGTCGGCATTCGTGATGACCAAGGGAGGCGTAAAATCGGGGCCGGACAGGCGCAAGGCGGCCTGCTGAAACAGACTGTGGTTCCCAAGAAGGGAAGCGAATTGTTTCGGAAAGCCTTTCCGGGACAAAGGCCAAAGCCGGGTGCCAGAGCCGCCGCAAAGTAGCAAAGGGGTGATCTGGATCATCGTGGCATCCCTTTGGACCTGCGTGGTTTTCGCAGCATAGGCAAAGTGCAGCGGTCAGCAAGGGGAGCGCAACCGCACACCATGAAATAGAAGCAGGGTCGTTTCGATTTGACAGAAATCCACGGCAATAGCCGCCGTTTCGACCTGCTTTGTTAAGATTTGGGGAAGGCCTACGCCGCATCCTGAATCCGGGTGTGAAATAACGATCCGGGGGGGTCGGGGTGGCGTCATTTGAGATCGTCGGGGTCTTCCTCGACGCTCCGTCACGTTTTGTGGCGGGGATCACTGATATTGAATTGGTACGGTCCGGTGGGGACTTGCACCTGTACACGGTGACGCGGGCTGGCGGTGGGATGCTCGCCTTCAATGTTGCGGTGGGCGCGGGTCTTGGTCTGGATCTGATTGATCAGCAGGCGCTGATCGAGACTGAAACGCTGTCGGTTCGGGGGCGTATTGATCAGGTGACGCTGAACGGGCAGTCGCACATGTTGGTGACGGGCAGTGGTGAACCCAGTTTGGGTGGCTACAGTCTGGGGGCGGCCGGGCGCTTTGGATCAGCTCTCGCGCTGGCCAACGACGGGGCGGTGGCGACCCAGGCGGTGGTGGAGTTGGCGGGGCAGTCGTTCCTGTACGCCCACCGGATCAGCACGGCCACACTCGCCGCTTATCAGATTGACCAGGAGGGGCAGGCGGTCTGGATTTCAGACACGGTATTGCCGGTGGATTTCCAAGGATTGGATGTGACAGCCATGGTGCCGGTGACCTTGAGCGGGGGGCAATTCCTGTTCGTGTTGTCTGCCGCGTCAGATGCGCTGCGAAGTTATCGCATCTTGGCGGATGGGTCGCTGCAAGAAGTATCCGTCTTGGGCGCGGGGGGCGGTTTGGGCATTGCGGCACCATCCGCGATGGTGATCGTCGATTTCGGGGGGCAGAAATATGCGTTGGTGACGGCGGCGGGATCATCGTCGATCAGTGTGGTGGCACTGGAATCCCAAGGCAGGATGAACCTGACGGATCATGTGATTGATACGCTGGACACCCGGTTTCAGGGCACAGGGGCGATTGCGTCGGTAACGATTGAGGGGCGGGTTTACGTGATTGCGGGGGGCGGGGACAACGGGTTGAGCCTGTTCACCCTGTTGCCGAACGGGCGGCTTTTGCATCTGGGCAATCAGCTGGAGCAGCAGGGGTTCCCGCTGGACAACATCACGGCACTGGAAGCGACAGTGGTGGACGGAAAGATCGAAGTGTTCGTGGCCGGCGAGGGGGCGGGGCTTTTGCGCCTGCGCATCAATCCGGGCGAGGTGACCGCGATGCGAGAGGGTGGTGCAGCGGCAGACAGTCTGGTTGGGGGGGCGGGGGCGGATCTGATCTTTGGTCAAGTGGGAAATGACACGATCCGCGGGGGAGGCGGCAACGATATTCTGATGGACGGTGCGGGGAACGATAATCTGTATGGCGGCGCGGGGGCGGACATCTTTGTCATCTCGGCAGATGACGGGTGGAACCGGATTTTTGATTTTGAACCAGGGGTTGACCGGATCGATCTGACAAGTTGGGGGCGGGTGTATTCGACGGCGGCGCTGACAATCAAACGCTATGCGACCGGTTATATCACCATCGGGTTCGGATCGGAATCGGTGACAATCTACGCGGCATCGGGACAAAGCATTTTTGCGTCGGATTTCCAGGCGTCAGATTTGTTCGGTTTATGGCATGTGGTGGCGGAGCCGGTTTATGAGGGGCTGCGCCTGCAAGGCAGCGCCGATGCCGATACGATGACGGGAAACGCAGGGGCAGATACGCTTGTCGGATCGCTGGGGCCGGATACGCTGGATGGGCGGGGGGGCTTTGATCTGGCGGATTATGCAGCGGCGGGCGCGCGGCTGGAAGTGGATCTTGACGTACCGGTGCGCAACACGGGGCTGGCGCTGGGCGATGTGCATATCGGAATCGAAGGCGTTGCGGGGGGGGCGG
>JANMDH010000399.1:0-2504 GCA_031376195.1 Gemmobacter sp.
ACCGTCACCGCCGTCAGGTCAAGCCCGGACGGCAGATCGCCCGCCGTGACCATCTGCGCGATGGAGTAGACCACCAGGCTGCGCATTTCCGCAAAAAGGTTCATTTTCCCCGTCCTTTGTTCAGGTCGGGGATGCCAGAGCGGCGCGGCCGGGTCAAGGATGGCTGGGATTAACGACGCTGACGCCAATCCTCCAACGCGGCGTTGTCGGGAAAGGACTGGTCTGATCCGGTCTGTGCGCCAACGGGCCTGACCCGGAAATAATGCGATTCCCGCGCGCCGAAGTAAAAGGCGACGATCGCCCCCAGCAGCCACCACAACGGTTCCGGCACCATGTTCAACCCCACCATTCTTTGCCCGAAACTGTCCGGGTCGATCATCGCGTATGCAAACAGCGCCAACGTTCCAAAGGCAAGAAAGGGGCGGGGCAACCGGTTCAAACCATTCACCAATCGGTCAAACCAGCCGTTCCCCGCCACCCCGTAT
The DNA here is from genome assembly GCA_031376195.1 of Gemmobacter sp. Classification (GTDB taxonomy): domain Bacteria; phylum Pseudomonadota; class Alphaproteobacteria; order Rhodobacterales; family Rhodobacteraceae; genus JANPIX01. Next base: position 486 of record JANMDH010000399.1, read on the forward strand.
TCGGCCTGCAACTGTGCCAGAGCGGCCTGTTGTGCGGCGGCTGACAGTTCCAGTTCCCGCGTCGCGTCGGGGCGAAACACCTGCGCCAGCCCTTCCGCCGCCTGCCCCAGAGCCGCCGCCCCGCCTGCGCCACCCAGCACCCGCCCGATCAACCCCATGCTGCCACCCGCGCCTTATGTTGTGACCCTGTCAAATGATAGCGATCCGCCATGAAGGATTCGGCCCGCGTAATCCAGCCGCCCTTGCCGCCATCCTGCCTGCGTGCGTATTTGCGACTGGCGGGGCGGGCATCGGCCAAGGCGTAATAATAGTTCCGCCGCGCAATCGCATAGGCATCGGCCAGATGCTTGGGTGCCGCCTGCATCGCCAGTTGTGCCGCCTTGATCGTTTGCGGGCCGATCACACCGTCTGCAGTGCACGCAAAGCCCATCTGAACCAGCATGCGTTGCAGCAACTTTACCGCGTTTGACCCGGCATTCACATACATATCGAAGACCGACGCGTGGACCGCGTCCGGCAGATTACCGATTCCCGGCCCGGCAAAATAATGCCGGACATAAATATCCGCCGCCTGCGCCTGCGTCAGGCGTTGCACATCGGCCACTGACACGGCCCCGTCGCCGGTCAAATCGATTCCCAGACGCCGCAGGGTCGCCAGCGTGACCCCGTGCTTCGTGGCCCCGCCCGGATCATCAGGATCATCGACGAACCCGCCTTCGCGCGCCACGATTTCAATTGCGATGTCCCTGACCGATGCCAAATCCGCCTCCTGCCTTGCCCGCAGAAGGGTTGCGAATTTCGGTTAATTCCGGAAAAATCAGCCGTTCGGTGCGGCAGGGTCAACATAGACGCCCTGTTCCTTCAAGGCATCGATCACTTCGGCCGGCATATAGCTTTCGTCGTGTTTCGCAAGGATTTCAGTGGCATGGAACACACCGTTCACAAGTTCGCCGGTGCCCACCATACCTTGACCTTCAGCAAACAGGTCCGGCAGAACGCCGGTGTAGGAGACTGGAACCACCGCCCCCCCGTCCGTCACACTGAAGGTGATCGACGCCCCTTGGCCGCGCACAAGACTGCCCTCGGCCACCAAACCGCCCAGACGAAACACCTCGCCCCCACGGGGCGGTTCGGACACGACCTGCGACGGCGCGCGGAAAAAATTGATGCCGTCGCGCATCGCATAGCCGATCAGGCCCGTAGACCCCGCCAAGGCCACAAAAGCCAACGCAATGATTTGGATACGCCGTTGTTTTTTCAGACCTTTCATCGTATCCTCATGGGAACATCGGGGCCAGAAGCAGCCCTTCGGTTTCCGGTAAACCCAGCATCAGGTTGGCGTTTTGTATCGCCTGCCCTGACGAGCCCTTGGTCAGGTTGTCCAACGCCACGACGACCAGCGCATTTCCCGGCACCCGGTCGCCTGTCACACCTACATGGGCATAATTTGATCCGCGGACATCCCTGGTCGAGGGCAGGATGCCCATCGGTAACGTCTTTATGAACGGCTCATTCACATAACGCGCGGCCAGCGTGGCGTGAACTTTCACCGGATCACCTTTTACATAGACAGAGGCCAAGATCCCCCGGTTCATCGGGGTCAGGTGCGGCGTGAAGCGCACCTGTACCGGGCGGCCTGCCAACAGACTGAATTCCTGATCAAATTCGCCCAGATGCCGGTGCGTGCCCCCCGCCGAATAGGCCTGCGTGCCTTCGGACAGTTCCGCATGCAGAAGGTTTTCCTTCAGGGACCGTCCTGCCCCGCTGACACCGGCCTTCAGGTCGATCAGGATGTCATCGAGATCAATCACCCCCGCCGAGATCAGAGGGCGCAGCGCAAACTGCCCTGCTGCGGCGTTGCAGCCCGTGCCTGCAACCAGCCGCGCGGGTGCGATCTGATCGCGGTAAAACTCGGTCAGGCCGTAGACCGCATCTGCCTGCAATTCCGGGGCCAAGTGTGGCGTGCCATACCATTTCTCATAGGCGGCAACGTCGCGCAGCCGGAAATCGGCGCTCAGG
>JANMDH010000500.1:0-1586 GCA_031376195.1 Gemmobacter sp.
TGCACCTGCGCCAGCCGCAGCAGCGAAAATCGCACCACGGCCAGTTCGCGGTAATAGGTCAGGAACGCCGCGTTCATCGCCGCCCCCGACACCGCCCCCACCACAGGCACCGCTTGCGCCGCCAGCTTCTGGCCCAGCGCCACGGCCAGTCGCGGGGCCACCGCCCTGATCACGGTTTGCACGGCCGTGCCCGTCAACGCCAGCCGCGCGCCCAGAAAGGCCGTGTTCGCCCCATCGTCAGACCCCAGCGGACTGCCCGCCGCAAACACCCGCAGGCATTCCGCCCGGACCTGCGGCTGATCCGGATCGAACCCTTCGGCCTCTGCCGCCCGGCGGATCGCATGCAGGATCAGCGTCACCGTCACCGGCAGTTCCGGGATCGCCGTCGCCAGCCCGCCAAACCCGCCAATTGCCCCCGTCAGCGCCGCCAGAACCGGGGCCGCGCGCCTCCCCAGATCAGGGGCCCGCCGCCCGACCTTCGCCAGCCCATGCGCACCTTCCAAGGCCCTCCCCACCAGCACCTCGATCTGTTTGCGCACCGCATCAGGCAGCAGATCCATCTGCGCCTCCACCTGCCCGCCGAACCGGTTCATCAGGCTCATCACCGGGCCATTGGCACGCCGGTACCGCGCCGCAAGGGCCGCGACTTCCGGGACCGGGGTCTGATAGGGCACGGGTAATGTATCGTTCATCCGCTCAACATGGGCGACTTTCGCGCCAACGCAAGTGGGGGGCGGATGGGTCGCCGAAAAGCCAAGTCGCGCATGGTCGGATTGGACACAACTTGAACGACCACATCCATGCCACCTGCGATGGCTTCCAAGCTAAGAAAAAGGTCGTTTGGGCAAACTCGCGCAATGACACCTTGACTATAGGCTTCCAGTTTTTAGGGTAATGCGATGACGGCGGCAGAATTCATTGATATTGTTCTTACCCCGATCGGAGCCGGGGTTGGGGCAATATTAGGTATGTCTTGGGCGGTGCGGAAAGAGCCGGCGAAGTTTCAGGTCTTTTCAAGTATGGGAATAAGACTTCTGACAGGCGCGGTGGTCGCATTAGTTCTTTTGGCATTGAAATTTATATTGCATTTTTAGGCATCAGTCGGTTCGCAGCATTGACCAATCGTCGCAAGCGTCATTCTGCATAAAGCACATAACTGGTAATTTGGGCGCCAACTCACTCATGGCCACCATCCTGAAAAGCACTCCAGCGGCACTTAACGGCCCACATTGGCCACATTTGCGCAGACACAAACCCTAATTCCCCGCCTTCGTCACCGTCCCTGTCACCCCGTCCCAGGCCCCCGCCTGCAGTGCCAGCCCCAGCACCCGCACCGGGTTCGTCGGCGGCGGCATCACCACCCCCTCCAGCCGCCTGAACCCGAACCGCCCGTAATAGGGCGCATCTCCCACCAGCATCACCCGGCCCCAGGCCAGGTTGCGCGCCTCTCCCAGACTTTCCCGGATCAGAAGGCCCCCCCGCCCCACGCCCAGCCCCGTCGGATGCCCCCCCCCCGGCCCCAGCAGCAGCACGTACTGATGACCCCCCACCCCAGGCCCGAAACGGATAGGCCCCGCCAAAACCCC
>JANMDH010000010.1:0-10333 GCA_031376195.1 Gemmobacter sp.
GTTGATGTGGACCGCGCTCAATCCCAGCGCATCTGCCAGCATGTACTGCGACAGCGGGCAGTTAAATCCCGCCGTGGTGCCCATTCCGACCAGCCGCAGACGCACGGCAAGTTCCAGCATGAAATGCGCTGTTCGTTCCGCAGCATTCCGCCGCCCGATGCCCACCAGATGTTCGACAACCATCGCCTCGTCCCGCGACGCGGCCCACAGAACGGCCGTCGCAAGGCGGGGCGTTCTGGAAAACGCATTCAACAGATCCGAGGCGAGAACCTCGGATGCCTCTACCGGCGTAATGGGTTCGATGTTGTGGTCCGCGGTGCGGAACAAAACTGACCGCAAACCCAGAAAGTCGCCGGGTATCTGGAAATCCACGATCTGCCGCGCGCCACCCGGCAGCAGTTTGTAAGAACAGACCCAGCCCTGCGCCAGAATATAGGCGGGCTGATCAATTTGTCCCTGATGCACCATATCCCGACCTTTCGGGAATTTGCGTCGCCGCTTGTGAAGATCGGAAAGCACCTCCAGATCGACATCGGACAGACGGACGAACGCGGTAAGCTTGCGGGCAAAAGGACTGTCTTCGATATCCAGCATGCGGATCCCTGTATCAAAGGGAAAAAATGACCCGTGCGCCTGACCGCAGCTTTTCTTCGAAAAGAAAGGTGCCGTCCTAACGTGAGTCAGCCCGTCCGATGATTTTAGTCAGTTATATTGAAACGAACCGGCCAGAACTGAATTGGTTCCATTCCGGTTGATACCCGTTCATAAAAGAAGATCAAAATGCCACAGATCCATGACGTTTCCGGCACCGCCGCCCTTGCCATTTGCGAATCCCTTTTGCTGGCGCTGAATGATCGGAATGTGTTGCCCGAACGCGAAATCGTGGGGATTTTGCAGGACGCGGCCAATGCCCATACGCACTTCCCCCCTCTTGCCGGCAATCCGGAATTGCATGTTGCCGTTGCTGCACTGATTCATTCCATCATAGATGGCGGGAATTCGGTTCGTCGCAGATAGGCGCGGCGCTGACCTTCTGCTGGCCAAGCGATCCGCTTCCGCATAGGCTTGACTGGCCGCGTTTGCCGCTGTCGATCTGGAAAGCCTTTATGCCCTTGCTTCAAGTGACCTATATCTCGCGTCCTTTCGGATTTGATTCCGCGATGCTGGGTGGCATCCTGATGGACGCGCGGCGTTGCAACACGCGCGACGGGATCACGGGCGCGCTGATCTGCCGGGCGGATTTGTATGTGCAAATGCTCGAAGGGCCCGCCGCCGAGGTAGAGGCCGCCTTTGCCCGCATCACGCGGGATGATCGGCATATTGACATCCGCCCCCTGTCGCGCCGGGCGGTCGCCACCGACGCGCGGCTGTTTCCCGGTTGGGCGATGCGCGACGATCCGGCACAATCCTGGGTCTGGACCAAGGCAGAGCTGGACAATGGGGCCGCTGAACGCGCAACCGAGGATGAGGTGATCGGGATTTTCACCCGCCTTGCCACCCTGATATCGGCCTGACCCCTTCCCTGCATCACAGCCCGCAAAGGACATATCCCCCCATGCAGACCATCACCAGACTGCCCGATACCGCCAGTGTCACGCCATCGCACGACACGCTTGACGGCTGGATCGTCACCGAAGGCAATCCTCAGATGACCACCTGGGTGCTGCACACGACTGCGGATGGCACCATGATGTCGGGAATCTGGGAATGCACCCCCGGCAGCTATCATGCGACCTATACCGCCTATGAATATGTGGTGCTGATTGCGGGTCGTATCGTGATCACCCCGGATGGGGGAACGCCGGTCACGGTGCAGGCGGGCGATGCGTTTGTGGTGGAAAAAGAGTTCAAGGGCACCTGGAAGGTGGAGCAGGCGGTGCGCAAGCATTTCGATTTCCGGCTTGATTGACCCCAGACCCCGGTTCATATGCCCCCCATGTTCGGTGAAATCGCCCTTGTTCTTGCCCTGATCGTTCTGAATGGCGTTCTCGCCCTGTCAGAGCTGGCCATCGTGTCGGCCCGCCCGGCGCGGTTGCGCATGGTGGAACAACGATCACGCGGGGCCGCCATGGCCCTGCGGCTGGCCGAAGATCCAGGGCGGTTCCTTTCCACCGTTCAGATTGGCATTACGCTGGTCGGGGTTTTGTCCGGGGCCTTTTCCGGGGCCACATTGGGCGCGCGTCTGGCGGGCTGGCTTGCCTCGCGCGGGGTTGATACGGAACTGGCCAATACTTTGGGGGTCGGCGGGGTTGTGGTTGTGCTGACCTACCTGTCGCTGATCGTTGGCGAACTGGTTCCCAAACAGCTGGCCCTGAAAAACCCCGAAGGCTGGGCCATCCGCATGGCCCCGGCGATGACGATCCTGTCAAAAGTGGCGGCCCCGCTGGTTTGGTTTCTGGAAAGGTCCGGGCGGGTTATCCTCTGGGCGATGGGGCAGGGCGACACCGACAAGGCAGGCGTGACGGAAGAAGAGGTCCGATCCCTGCTGCACGAAGCGCATGACGGCGGCGTAATCGAGACGGAAGAGCGGGACATGATTTCGGGCGTGATGCGGCTGGCCGACAGGTCGGCGCGCGCCCTGATGACGCCGCAGGTGGAAATCGACATGCTCGATCTGGAATCAACCCCGTCCGAGGCGCTGGCTGCCATCCGCCGGATCGCGCGCCCCCGGATGCCGGTGCGCAAGCGTGGCACGGATGACGTGGTGGGAATCGTGACGCTGCACGACGCGTTCAACGCGCTGTCACGCCGCGAACCGCTTAACATCCCGGCACTGCTGCAGGAGGTGCCGGTGGTGTCGGATATGGCCGACGCGCTGGACGTGATGCAATTGCTGCGCAAGACGCCGCATCACCTTGTTCTGGTTTATGACGAATATGGCGTGTTCGAAGGGATCATCACCTCTGGCGATATCCTTGAGGCAATCACAGGCACGCTCGACGCGACATTTTCGGACGAACCTTCGATGATGGAACGCGCGGACGGTAGCTTTCTTGTGTCGGGCTGGATGCCGGTGGACGAATTCTGTGAACGTCTGAGTGTGCCGCGCAGCATCGCGGGGGATTATGAAACGGTGGCCGGGATTGCGCTGCACCATTTGGGGCATATGCCGTCGCTGGGGGTGACTTTCGTGGCGGAACACTGGCGGTTCGAGGTGATCGACATGGATGACCGGCGCATCGACAAGCTGCTGGTCAGCCCGGTTTAGGATTTCTTTTCAAAGGGGGCCAAGGATTGCCCCCCGGCCCGCGTCTGACTATGCGTGATGCTGATGAATACATCCGATGAAACCTTGGCCATGGCCGCCGCTGGCGGTGACCGCGATGCGTTCGCATCGCTGCTGGCGCGGCATTATGACCGGGTGCATGGCCTTGCCTGGCGGCTGACGGGCAGTCGCGCGGACGCGCAGGATCTGACGCAGGACATCTGTGCCAACCTGCCTGCCAAACTGCGCAATTGGCGCGGGGACGCACGATTTTCGACATGGCTTTACCGGGTCGTGGTGAACGCGGTGCATGATCAGCGCAGGCGGCAGGCGGTGCGGACCAAAGCCGCGAACGGCTGGGGCGATTGGGAAATCGCGCGACAGGACGAAATTGCAGTGGAACGGGCGGCGCAGGATTGGCTGACGGGTGCGATGACGCGCCTGCCTGCGGAACTGCGCGATACGGTGGCCCTGGTGCTGGGCGAAGACATGACGCAGGCCGAGGCAGGGGCGGTGCTGGGCCTGTCGGAGGGGACGATCGCATGGCGGATGTCCGAGGTAAAGAAACGACTGCGCAGCATGGCCGAACAGGAGGGCGCGCGATGACAGACGAACTTGATGCCCTGAAAGCCGCCTTGCGGGCTGATCCCGCGCCGGATGCACAGGCCAAGGCCGACGCGATTGCGCTGTCGATGAAAAATTTCGATGATCTCCAAGGATCGCCGGATGCTCTGCGTCCTAATCCCGACCGCCCGACTGAGGCGGGGATTTGGAACAGGATCTTGATCATGCTGAAGGGATTGACGACGAAACAGGCTTTGGCCGGAACCGCCTCTGTCGCGGCGATTTGCGTGGCGGTGGTGCTGACGGGCAAAGGACCGGAGTTGGCAGGCACCGTCGTGACGGAACAGCCAGAGGTGGTTCTGGTAGCGGAACCGACGGTGGAGGCGATGCCCGAGGCAGGGGTAGTGCTGCCCGGGGTTGATGAAGAACTGCGGACAGACCAGCAACCGATGTTGCAGACCAAGGCCGCACCCGTTGTGGAGCCGGCACTGGCACCGCTGCCGTCGCTGGACACGGATACGGGCGATGCGACGGCGGATGCCGCCCCGGCGACGACGGCACTTGCCGAAGAACAGGCCGATGCACGGGGTCGTTTGGCGAATACGGTTACGCCCGAATCTGACGATACCCAGATGCGGTCAGAGGCGGCACCGATGGATGGTTTGGTGGACAGCGCGACGGGCGGCGCTTTGGGCGCTATGCAGAATGCTCAACCCGCGTCCCCTGCTGCAACCGCCGGGATCATCGGTCGTGACATGGAACACTTCGCAGCCCCTGTATCCGCATCCGACATGCAGGTTGCGCCCCAATCCGACACCGAGGCGTTCGCGAACGAAGCCCCGAACCCCGTTAAAGTGACGGCCGAAGAACCCGTCTCCACCTTTTCCATCGACGTGGATACCGCCAGCTATGCCGTGGTGCGCAACAGCCTTAACGGGGGGATGCTGCCCCCGGCGCAGGCGATTCGGATTGAGGAAATGGTGAATTATTTCCCCTATACCTATCCCGCCCCGACCACCGGGGATGGCCCGTTCAAGCCCACTGTGACGGTGATGCCTACCCCCTGGAATCCCGGCACGCGGCTGGTGCATATCGGCATTCAGGGCGCGATGCCTGCGACGGATGAACGTCCCCCGCTGAACCTCGTCTTTCTGATCGACACCTCAGGCAGCATGGAGGAACCCGCCAAACTGCCGCTGCTGCAGCAATCCCTGTCGCTCATGCTTGGCCAGCTTGGCCCGCAGGATCAGGTCGCCATCGTTGCCTATGCCGGATCGGCGGGCGTGGTGCTGGAACCCACCGAAGCACGCGATGTGGCCAAGATCAGCGCCGCGCTGAACAACCTTGCCGCAGGCGGATCAACGGCAGGGGCCGAAGGGTTGGAACTGGCCTATCAGGTCGCGGCCAGCATGGGCGGGGACGGCGAGGTGAGCCGCGTGCTGCTGGCCACCGACGGCGATTTCAACGTCGGTGTCAGCGATCCCGAGGGGCTGGAGGCTTATGTAGCGAAGAAACGCGAAACGGGGATCTACCTGTCGGTTCTCGGCTTTGGCCGGGGCAATCTGGATGACGCCATCATTCAGTCGCTGGCGCAGAACGGGAACGGCCAGGCGGCCTATATCGACACGCTGATAGAGGCGCGCAAGGTACTGGTGGATCAGTTGACGGGCGCGCTGTTTCCGATTGCAGATGATGTGAAAATCCAGGTCGAATGGAACCCCGCCACGGTCGCCGAATACCGTCTGATCGGATACGAGACCCGCGCCCTGCGGCGCGAGGATTTCAACAACGACCGCATTGATGCAGGCGAGATTGGCGCAGGAATTTCCGTGACCGCGATCTACGAGGTGACGGCGCCGGGCAGTGCGGCCCTGCTGAACGACCCCCTGCGCTATGGCGAGGCGGGGGCGACCGAGCCAGAGGCCGGCGAACTGGGCTTTCTGCGGCTGCGTTACAAGGCACCGGGGGCGGAGGTGTCGATCCTGAAGGAAACGCCGATTGGTCAGGATACGGGACCCGCGTCGGAGGATGCGCGATTTGCGGTGGCGATTGCCGGGTTCGGCCAACTGCTGACCGGGGCCACCTATCTGGGCGACTGGGGCTGGGATCAGGCGATTGCGGCGGGCCTTGCGGCACGCGGCGACGACGCCTTCGGCTACCGGATCGAGGCCGTCAACCTGATGCGGATGGCAAAAGGCCTGTCGGCGCAATAAACGATCTTCCACCCTGCAGGTGACATCGGTTGTCCTGCGCCGAACAACAAAAGGCCCCGGATAATCTCCGGGGCCTTATCTTCAGGTTTCGACGCGCAGTCAGATCGTCGCGATTTCTACTGTTTTCGCCTCAATCGCCTGGGCTTCGACATCGCCCGGACGGGCAATCTCAATCCGGCGCGGTTTCAGCGCCTCTGGCACTTCGCGCACCAGATCGATGTGCAGCATTCCGTGTTCGTGGGTGGCCCCCGCCACGCGCACATGATCGGCCAGCGCAAAGCGGCGGTCAAAGGCGCGGGTCGCAATGCCCCGGTGCAGATAGCTGCGGGCCGGTTCTTCGCCCGGCTTGCGTGCCGTCACATGCAGGCTGTGGTCGCGCACCTCGACCGTCAGGTCATCGGGCGAAAATCCCGCGACTGCCACCGAAATGCGATAGGCGTGTTCGCCCGTCTTTTCGATGTTGTAGGGGGGATAACTGGGTTGAGCGATATCCGTGGTCAGGGCGCGATCCATCAGATCGGCAATCCGGTCAAAACCGACAGTGGCCCGGTACAGCGGTGCAAAGTCAAAATTACGCATGGTGTCATCCTTATCAAGCGATGGGTCGGCCCCCGGTTACCCGCAAGGCCTTTGTCAGCACGGACCCGTCATGGCATCCGCACCTGCCTGATTTGGGAACAATCCCGCCGCCATTCAAGACCCCTAGGGTTTCACGAATTTGGCCCCCCCTGATGACCCGGCCAAACTTCGGACTTGCGGCAAGGCCCCGCCTGATACTGTCGCGTCATCCATCGCCGCGCGCAATTCAACCAGCGAATCCCCAAGGGCGGCCCCGAGCGCCACCTGTTGACCATTGACGTCCGCTTTGGCCGACACGACCGAAACCACCGAGGCGACCCCATCCCTGATCAGGAAGATCGGCGCGCCGGATGACCCGAAATCCACGCTGCACGACAGCATCAGGACACCCGGCTGCCGTGCCAGCACATGGCACAGTTCTTGCAGCGACGGCGCATCGTCGCGGTCTTTTCCATAAGACACGATGCCGACCTCATCCCCCTTTGCCGGACGTTCGTCGGTCTGAAACGGCACGATGGACGGCAACCGGATCGGGCGGTCCAACTCGATCAGCGCAATATCATGCGCCACGCGGTCAATCTTTCCCCCGCCGGCAAACAGATAATCAGGATGCGCCACAGCCCGGCGCACCCCGCGATACGCCGCCGCCTGACCGTTGCGCCAACCTGCCAGAAACTGGATCGCCGCAGGGTCAATTGCCACGCCGCTGTTCTTGTCAAACAAGCAATGCGCCGCAGTCAGCACCAGTTGCGGCGAAATCAGCGCCCCCGTGCAGAACCCTTCGGTCCCCATGTTCAGCCGCCCAACCGCGTTCCAGCCCCGGCTGTCATCCCCGGTTTCAAGACGCCGCAAGGGGCTTTCCTGTGCCAAGGCCGATGCGGCCAAAGCCAGCCCAAGCCCAAGGGCAATCGACAAACGGATCAACATGACGGCAACACACTCCCCCACAGCAGGCTTAGGCAGCCATCAGGGCGAATGTATGTCGTGCCCTGCCAAGCCTGCAGGCTGTGGCCCGCCGCTGGCCCAGTCAAGCAGTTCAACGGTGTGCACAACCGGAATTTGCGTGCCAGAACCAATTTGCATCATGCAGCCCAGGTTTCCCGCCGCGATCACATCCGGCATCCGTGCCTCAAGGCTGGCCACCTTGCGGGCTTTCAGATCGCCAGAAATCTTTGGCTGCAGCAGGTTATAGGTTCCCGCCGACCCGCAACACAGATGGCTGTTTTCCGGTTCGACAACGGTGAACCCTGCCCTTTTCAAAAGGGTCTGGGGGGCCGTCTTGATCTGCTGCCCGTGTTGCAGCGAACAGGCCGAATGATAGGCCACGCGCAGGCCCTTTGCGCCGCCGACCGGCAGGTCCAGTTTCGCCAGAACTTCGGACACATCGCGCGCAAGCCCGGCGATCACTGCCGCATCGCCGGCCAAAGGCGTCAGGCGGAACATATGGCCGTAATCCTTGATCGTCGTGCCGCATCCGCTCGTGTTGATCACCACGGCATCCAGCGGCCCGGCCCGGTGCACCGCCATCAGCGCCCTGATCATGCCGGCCGCGGACCCGTGCGCCAGTGTCTCTTTCCCCATGTGATGCGTCAGTGCGCCGCAGCAACCGTCGGCAGAGGCGATCACCACCTCACATCCCAGCCGCGTCAGCAGGCGGATCGTCGCATCGTTGATGTCGGTGTTCAGCGCCTTTTGCGCACAGCCCGTCATCAGCGCCACCCGCATCCGGCGGCGGCCCTGCGCCGGGAAAACCTGTGCCGCGTCATTCCGGCTGACGGGCGGCAGGCGTTTCGGGGCCATCGCCAACATCGCGCGCAGCCGCGCATCGGGGATCAGTGGCGCCAGTGGCCGCGCCAGACGCGCCGCCAGAAGCGCCAACCGGAACCGCGTCGGATAGGGAATGATCCGCGCCAGTACGGCCCGCAAGACGCGGTCAATCACCGGGCGCTGATAGGTTTTCTCGATATGCACCCGGGCGTGATCCACCAGATGCATGTAGTTGACCCCCGAAGGGCAGGTTGTCATGCAGGCAAGGCAGGACAGGCAACGGTCGATATGCTTCACCGTCTGCGCATCCGCCGCCCGGCCCGTTTCCAGCATGTCCTTGATCAGGTAAATCCGCCCGCGCGGGCTGTCCAGCTCATCCCCCAGCACCTGATAGGTCGGGCAGGTCGCTGTGCAGAACCCGCAATGCACACAGGCGCGCAGGATTTTGTTCGCCTCCGCCGTGGCGGGGTCTGCAAGCTGTTCAGAGGTGAAATTTGTCTGCATACCCGCCTAAATCCCCAAAAGCCGCACGATCAGGACGCCCAGACCCAAAAAGCCAACCCCGACAGCCACCGGATAGGGACTGCGCAAGCCTTGCCAGTCAAGTCTGCTGCGCAATCGTTGAACAGCACCCGCCAGAATTGCCGCGGCAACGGCCAGCGGCGCATGGGCCGACATGATTGATCCCTGCCCGACGACGACAAAAATAGCCAAAGCACCAACAATGACGGCAACGCAGGCCAGGATTGCCGGTTTGCCCGGCGGCAGCGCGCACAGAACCAGAAAAATTGCCAGCGGCACAGCCAGAAACATCACAAGCAGACTATCCACCGGCGCCCGCCCCCATCAGACCCCGGTTCAGAATGCCCCGCGGATCGAACTTTGCCCGCAAGCCTGCCGTCAGGGCCGCCACCGGCCCAGCCTCGGGCTGAAAGGCGGGTCTGTCGGCGCCAGCAATTCCCCGGACCAGCGTTGCATGCCCCCCGACCCCCGCCATCCGCGCCCGCAGGTCCACCCCCGGCTCCATCAGGGCCCAGATCAGCCCGCCACCCCAATCCAGCAGATGCGCCTGTGCGCCGATTTGCCCCAAAACCTGCGGCGCATCCGATGGTTTAACTGATACCCGCCAGACATCGCCCCCCTGCCCCGCAAACGGCGTCACATCCCGGATCGCGGCCCACTGCCGTTCGGCTTGCCCCGCGTCCAACCGATCCACCGCGCCAAACGCTGACAGAAGCGCCGTCAGCCGATCCGCACGGTATGCGACCGAGTCCGCAAACCCCTCTACCCGCAGGAACGTCCCCTCCCCCGGCCAATGCGCGGCCCCCGTCACATCAAACGGTGACCCCAGCGCCGCCGCCATCGCCTCGACCGCCTGCACATCCGACACATCCGCCACCCGCAACGTGGCGCTCGTTTCCGGCACCGGCAGCACCTTGAAGGCCACCTCGCTTAGTACGCCCAGGGTTCCCCAGCTGCCCGCCATCAGCTTGACCAGATCATAGCCGGTCACGTTTTTCATCACCCGCCCGCCGTTCTTGATCACCGTTCCCGAACCATCCACGAACCGCACCCCGATCAGGCTGTCCCGGCAGGCCCCCGCCTGCACCCGGCGCGGCCCGCTCGCGTTCGCCGCCACCACGCCCCCGATGCTCGACACCCCCGTCCGCCCCAGAAGCGCCTGCAGATCCGGCACCTCGAACGGCAGGCGCTGTCCTTCTGCTGCTAGCGCCGCCTCCACCTCAGCCAACGGCGTCCCCGCCTGCACCACCAAAGTCAGCGCCCCGGCTCGTACAAGCTGATCCCCGTCAGCCCCCCGGTTTCCAGCACATCGCCCGGCCCACCCCCCAGCGCGCGCGTACCCCCGCCTATGATGCGCAGCGGCCCGTTGGCCGAGCGCAGATTCTGCGCCAGTTCGGCTTCACTCTCAGGCCGCATCATTTTTTCTGTCCATATCTATCCTCGGGGGGGTTCGGGGGGGCCGAGGCCACCCCGGTGCCGGTCA
>JANMDH010000033.1:0-5378 GCA_031376195.1 Gemmobacter sp.
GGAAGCCAGATTTCGGACCCCTATGACACGGCTGAGAAGCCCTGCTATGACCAGCAAGCCGTGATGCGCCGCTATGACGTCATTGCAGAAGCGTGCGATTACATGCTGGAGCTGGGCTGGGAAGCCTATCAGAACGACCACGAAGACGCGATTGGCCAGTTCGAGATGAACTGGAAATATGACGACGCGCTGCAGACCGCCGACAAACACAGCTTTTTCAAATTCATGATGAAGTCGGTAGCCGAAAAACACGGCTTTCGCGCGACGTTCATGCCAAAGCCCTTCAAAGGGCTGACCGGTTCCGGCTGCCACGCGCATATTTCGGTCTGGTCGATGGATGGCAAGACCAACGCCTTCGCCGACAAATCCAAAGAACTGCACCTGTCCGACCAAGGCCGCAACTTCCTCGGCGGCATCATGAAACACGCCTCGGCCCTTGCTGCGATCTGCAACCCTACTGTCAACAGCTACAAGCGCATCAATGCGCCGCGCACATCCTCGGGGGCGACCTGGGCCCCGAATTCGGTGACATGGACCGGGAACAACCGCACCCACATGGTCCGCGTACCTGGCCCCGGCCGGTTTGAGCTGCGCCTGCCCGATGGGGCCGCGAACCCGTATCTGTTGCAGGCAGTTATCATCGCTGCAGGACTGGACGGCGTGCGCACCAAAGCCGATCCGGGCAAGCGCCATGACATCGACATGTACCAGCATGGCCATATGGTGAAAAACGCACCGAAGCTGCCCTTGAACCTTTTGGACGCCTTGCGGGAATACGACAAGGACAAGACGCTGAAAGCGATGATGGGCGAGGGGTTCTCCACCGCCTACCTGAAGCTGAAGCAAAAGGAATGGGACAGCTATGCCGCGCACTTCTCAAAGTGGGAAACGGACAACACGCTAGACATCTGATCTGCATCAGAAGATGCGTGGCAGCCACAGGTCAGTCCTGTGCTTCGTCCGGATCACCGGGGTTTCTTTGTTTACCAGCAGGAAGAAGATTTGACACACACGCAACCTGTCTTCTAGATTTGAGTCCGGGGTAGCGCACGCGATACGTTGCACAATGCGATAGATGTGAGGGTTTCCATGCAAAAGAAAGTTGCCGTCATCGGCGCAGGCCCATCGGGACTTGCGCAATTGCGCGCGTTTCAGTCGGCCAAGGCCAAAGGGGCCGATATCCCCGAAGTCGTCTGCTTTGAAAAGCAGGACAACTGGGGTGGCCTCTGGAATTACACATGGCGCACTGGCCTTGATGAACATGGCGAACCTGTCCATTGTTCGATGTACCGCTATCTTTGGTCAAACGGCCCGAAGGAAGGGCTTGAATTTGCCGACTATTCCTTTGAAGAGCATTTCGGCAAACAGATCGGTTCCTACCCGCCCCGCGCGGTCTTGTTCGATTACATCGAAGGGCGCGTCAAAAAAGCTGCGGTGCGCGACTGGATCCGTTTCAGCAGCACCATCCGCATGGTCCGCTATAACGAGGACAAGGGTAATTTCACCATCACGGTACATGACCTGAAAAAAGACAGCATGTATGACGAGGATTTTGACAATGTCGTCGTGGCATCAGGTCATTTCTCGGTGCCAAATGTGCCGGAATACCCCGGGTTCAACAAATTCAACGGCCGCATTCTGCATGCCCATGATTTCCGGGACGCTTGTGAATTTTCGGGTAAGGATCTGCTTATCCTTGGCACGTCCTATTCTGCCGAGGACATCGGCAGCCAGTGCTGGAAATATGGCGCAAAGTCGATCACCGTCGCGCACCGCACTGCGCCAATGGGGTTCAATTGGCCCGACAACTGGAAAGAAGTGCCCAAGCTGGCGCGGATGGACGAAACCACAGCCTATTTTGCAGATGGCACCAGCAAAAAGGTTGACGCGATCATTCTTTGTACTGGCTACAAGCACCACTTCCCATTCCTGCCGGACGATCTGCGCCTGAAGACGGCGAACAGGCTGGCCGCTGCGGAACTTTATAAAGGCGTGGCATGGATCGATAACCCCAAGCTGTTCTACCTTGGCATGCAGGACCAATGGTTTACCTTCAACATGTTTGACGCGCAGGCCTGGTGGGTGCGTGATGCGATCATGGGGCGGATCGCCATTCCCACTGACAAAGCGGTGTTGAGAAAAGACGTGGCCGACCGCGCAGAAGGCGAGGATGCGGGCAAGGACGCCCATGACGCCATCCATTATCAGGGTGACTATGTAAAGGAACTGATGGCCGAGACGGACTATCCGTCATTTGACGTCGATGCTGCCTGCGAGGCTTTCTATGCGTGGAAAGATCACAAGAAAGACGGCATCATGACCTTCCGCGACAACGCCTATAAGTCGGTCATTACAGGGACAATGGCACCAAAGCATCACACTCCCTGGAAGGATGCGCTGGAAGATTCGATGGAAAGCTATCTGCGCAACTGATCATATCCGCTTGTACGATGGCCCCGGTTCTACAGGGGCCATTTTTTTGGCAATCCACCCGTGCATCGCGGTAACCGCGATCATCAGGAAACATTTTTTCGCAAAGATAATAATTTTCTAGCGTTGAAGGCGCGCCCGTGCTTTTCTTGTGGCATCTGGTCGCAGGCATGGTGTCGCAGAATGCCGATCTGTCTGACCCGTAAAAAGGGGGCAAGGAAACAGACCAGATGATCTGGGCTTTGCGGCCCGCACCGGCAAAAGCCGGATCCACCACCAATCATAGCGCGACAGGCCGATATGCTGGCTTTGGTAAGGTCAGGCTCGGACAAGTTGCCGGATGCAACAGGAGAACGGGAAAGATGACAACGGATTCAGGTTCGGGCCAGATGGTTCGGGCGTTGGACTGGAAAGGTGCCTTCTGGGTCGCGGCCGGTGTGCCGCCTCTGGTGCTTTTCTCAATTGGCGGTATTGCCGGAACGACGGGGAAATTGGCCTTCGTGGTCTGGATCATCTCGATGATCATGGGCTTTTTGCAAAGCTTTACCTACGCCGAAATGGCTGGGATGTTTGGTAACAAATCCGGCGGCACCTCGGTTTATGGCGCCACCGCCTGGTTGCGTTATTCCAAGTTGATCGCACCCCTGTCGGTCTGGTGCAACTGGTTTGCCTGGTCGCCCGTCTTGTCTTTGGGGTGCGCGATTGCGGCGGGCTATATCCTGAATGCGCTGTTCCCGATCCCCTTAGCCGAAAGCCAGGCCGTGGTGGATTGGATCACGGCTAATATTGCCAGTTATACCGCCGAAACGCAGTCAGTGGTCGATTACATGGCCGCAAACGCCGGCGTGGCGGTGGCGGATGCAATCAACGCGGTGGCCGCCGCCGACGGCGTCGCCGCACTGACCCCCGCGTTCCGGGTGTTCGAGGCGTTTACGATCACCATTCCGGGCCTCGGGGTGCTGCATTTCAACTCCACCTTCGTGATCGGGGTGGCTCTGATGCTGGTGATCCTGACGATCCAGCATCGCGGCATTGCCAGTACAGCCACTGCGCAAAAGTGGCTGGCGATCATCGTTCTGGTGCCGCTGCTGCTGGTTGGTCTTGTGCCGATCTTTACGGGTGCGATCGACACCATGAATGTCACCAACCTGTTGCCCCCGACAGCAGCGTATTCGGGGGTCGATGGTGAATGGAACATCGGCGGCTGGACCCTGTTCCTTGGTGGTCTTTATATCGCGGCCTGGTCGACGTACGGCTTTGAAACCGCAGTCTGTTATACCCGCGAATTGAAGGACCCCAAGACCGATACTTTCCGCGCAATCTTCTATTCGGGCCTTCTCTGTTGCGTCTTCTTCTTCATTATCCCCTTCGCCTTTCAAGGCGTTCTGGGGCAGGAAGGCATGCTGGCCACGGGTATCGTCGATGGCACGGGCATAGCCGAAGCCTTGGGCAATATGGTGGGCGGCGGCCAGGTCATCACTCAGCTTTTCGTGATCCTGATGATTTTGGCCCTGTTCATGGCAATCATGACAGCGCTCGCCGGGTCGTCCCGAACCCTTTATCAGGGGTCGCGTGACGGCTGGCTGCCAAAATACCTCAGCAAGGTCAACGAAAAGGGTGTGCCGTCCAAGGCGATGTGGACTGACTTTACGTTCAACGTGTTCCTGCTTGCGCTCGCCTCGGATGTGGGCGGTTACTTCTATGTTCTGGCGATTTCGAATGTTGGCTACATCCTGTTCAACTTTTTGAACCTGAATGCGGGCTGGATTCACCGGATCGACTCCGGTCACATCGAGCGGCCATGGAAAGCTCCCACGTGGCTGATTGGCCTCAATACCGTTCTTGCCTTTGTGAATGCAATATTCCTGGGCGCCGGTGCAAAGGTCTGGGGCTATTCAACTGCCCTGTGGGCGGGTCTCTTCTTCGCCGCCCTGATTTTTCCGGTATTCTACTACCGGCATTACATTCAGGATGGCGGCCAGTTCCCGAAAGGCGCGCTTGCTGAGCTGGGCCTGAAGGAAGGCGACATGGGCGAGAAGAAGGCAGGCATGCTACCCTACATCACGCTTGCTGGTGGTGCTGCCGTGGTGCTTCTGGCTAACTGGTTCTTCCAGCTTCCAGCCTAAACAAAACAACCCCGCCTCAGGCCATCAACCTGAGGCGGGATTTTTATTGCGCAAATGTCCAACTATTCCCTGCTCAGCTTGGACCATATCCGTTTGAGCTCGCTCTCGATATTCGCCGCCATTGGCGGCTGCACTGCAAGGCGCTTCAACACGCTCGTAGGCGGATAAAGACCTGGATCACTCAACAGCTTCGGCTCGATGTATGGCGCCGAAGTCAAAATCGGATTTGCATATTGCAGGAAGTTCGTATTGGCGGCGGCCACCTCAGGCTTCATCATGTAGTTAAGCAGCTGATAGGCCCCGTCTTTGTTCTGCGCCTTGTTGGGAATGACAAACAGGTCGAACCACAACTGGCTGCCTTCCTTGGGAACATTGTAGGAGATCGTCCCGTTGCCCTTTTGTTTTGCAAGGTCGCGCGCGTAGAATATGGCGCCCGAGTAACCCCAGACCACACAGTATTTCCCGTCTGCCAGGCTGTTGATGTAGCTGTCAGTCGAAACAACCTTGATATAATCTGAAACCTTCGCGAGAGCCGCCTCCACTGCCTCGAGATCGGTAATTCCGATGTTCCTGATATCGCCGCCGAGATAGGCGGCAAAGGAAGGAAGGACGTCAATAGGCTCATCAATGACGGCGATGCCGCATTTCGACAGGTCGGCGGCAATCGCCGGATCAAGAATGAGCGCCAGCGAGTTAAGCGGCACATCGGGCCTGATCGCCCTTACTTTTTCCTTGTTCACGCCCATCCCGACCGTGCCCCACAGATAGGGCACCGAATGGGAATTGTTGGGGTCAAGGACTTCGGTGAAGCTCATGGCTGCC
>JANMDH010000055.1:0-2138 GCA_031376195.1 Gemmobacter sp.
GAAACGCCCGATGACCGCCCTTGCCAATACGCTGGCCAAGAAACTTGACACGCAAGCCGAGGAGCTTTCGGCCAATGAGCGTGGCCGCATCGAAGCACTGGCCCGCTCCCTGAAACGCCGTGGCGAATTGATGGTCGGCGCATGGATCGACATGCTGCAGCATCTTCTGGAGGAAAAAAATCCTCTCTTCGTCGCATGGTTCGACATCGCCCAGGCCTTTGGCCGCGAGCATGACGTTGGCCTGCACTCGCATTGGATCGACCCGACCGAGCCCATGGCACTGGCGGTCTTGAAACCGGCGGATGGCATCGTCATCACATCCGCCACGCTGAAGGACCGCCCGCCGGATGTGCCGGACGATTGGGCCAACGCCGAAATGCGCACCGGCGCCGTGCACCTGCCCTATCCGGTGAGACGCGAAAGCTATGACTCGCCCTTCGATTACAAATCCGTTGCCCGCGTCATCGTGGTGACCGATGTCAACCGCGAGGACATGGACCAGGTCGCCGCCGCCTACCGCGAATTGTTTTTGAGTGCAGGCGGTGGTGCCCTTGGCCTCTTCACGGCAATCGCGCGGCTGCGCGCCGTGCACAAGCGCCTGCTCAGGCCTCTGGCGGAAGCAGGCCTACCACTCTACGCCCAGCATGTGGATCCCATGGACACCGGCACGCTCGTCGACATGTTCCGCGCCGAACGCGACGCTTGTTTGCTCGGCACCGATGCGGTGCGCGACGGCATCGACGTGCCCGGCGATTCCCTGCGCCTCATCGTCCTCGACCGCGTCCCCTGGGGCACGCCGACGATCCTCGAACGCGCCCGGAAAGAAATGTTCGGCGGCAACGCCTACACCGACATGACCGTCCGCCTCCGATTGCGCCAGGCCTTCGGCCGCCTGATCCGCCGCGCCGGCGACAAAGGCACCTTCGTCATCCTCGACCCGCGATTGGCGACGAGGTTCACGACGGCGTTTCCACCGGGCGTCACTATCTCAAGAGTGGGATTGGTGGAGGCGATCGAGTTGGTGAGGGGCATCTAACCCCCAGCACCGTCATTCCCGCTTACGCGGGGAGATGGATTCACGGTTGAAGTGCGACGGTTAGAGTTTTGACGTGTTTGGTCCAGACTTCCATTGGGGTCAAGTAGTTCAAGCACTTTCTCGGGGTGTTGTTGTGGCGCTTTGTGATGGCGCTGATTTCGGATTGCGCCAGTTCGGAGATTTTGGTTTTCCGGGGCAGGCATCTTCGCATGCGTCCGATGGC
This sequence comes from Gemmobacter sp., assembly GCA_031376195.1. Lineage (GTDB taxonomy): Bacteria > Pseudomonadota > Alphaproteobacteria > Rhodobacterales > Rhodobacteraceae > JANPIX01. Next base: position 1,260 of record JANMDH010000055.1, read on the forward strand.
ATTTTCGACGCCGCCTTTCTGCCATGGGCTGTGGGTGTGGCAGAAGTAGCTTTTGATGCCCGTGGCTTTGTTGACGATGTGGTGCTGGGCAAACTCGGTGCCGTTGTCATAGGTGATGCTGCCGCGCAGGCCTTTGGGCAGGCTGAGGAGATGGTTGCAAAGCCTGACGCGCACGGCTTCCGCCCCCTTGTTGGGTTGGGCCCAGGCAAACTTCATGCGGCTCTTGCGTTCATGCGCGACGAGGATGACTTCGGTGTTGTGCCGGAAAGCCATGAGGTCGGATTCCCAGTGGCCGAAAGTTTGGCGGCCCGCCACTTCTTCAGGCCGGTCATCGATCGAGACGTAGTCTGTAAAGGTTTTTGAAGGCGCGCCACCTTTCTTGGGGCGGCGCCCGCGATAGAATTTGCCTCGCGGCAAGAGCTTGTGCCAGGTGTAGTCCTTGACGCCGACACGATGTTCGATGAAGCGATAGATCGACTCGGGGCTCACCCGCATGCTACCTCCTTCCAGCGCCAGCCGGCCGGCGATCTGCTCGGGCGATCGTTCCATCGCAAGACATCGCTTGACGTGGGCGCGCAGCTCCGGCTGGCGCGCCAGCTTGAAACGGCAATCCCAGCGCCTGCGGCGCTCCGCCAGGCCCTGCGCCCGGACCGGCTCATAACCGCCGCCATATTGCTTGGTGGCTTTGCCGTTGCGGAGCAGTTCGCGGCTGATCGAACTGTGGTGACGCGCCAAATAATCGCCGATCTGGCGCGCCGATATACCATTGGCATGCCAATGGTATATCTGAACCCGCTCCTCCGCGGATATCTGTGAATACTTGTGTTCCATCGCAACACCATCCATAGCAGGTGTCGCACTTGTGCCGTGAACCTAGGG
>JANMDH010000069.1:0-6507 GCA_031376195.1 Gemmobacter sp.
GGCCGTTTTCTGCACACCGTTCTTGCCCAGTTTGCAGCATCCCGCGACGCAGACTTTGGCCGCTATGTCACGGATGAGGTCGCTTGCCCGTCCTGCACGGTGGACCGCATCGTGCCGGCCACAACCGATGCTGACCGGGACATGGTCGCAGCCCGTCTGGGGATGCGGGACGATTGGCCGGTTGTGGCTGAGCCGTATTTTCAGTGGGTGATCGAGGATCGTTTTCCCTCTGGCCGGCCTGAATGGGAACGCGCGGGCGTAGTGTTTGCCACGGATGTCGGACCCTATGAAGCGATGAAGCTGCGCCTTTTGAACGGCGCGCATACAACCATCGCCGCGATGGGGCGCGTTTCTGGCCATCATACCGTTGCCGATGCCATCGCCAATCCAATGATCCGGGCGTTCATCGCCGCCTATTGGGCCGAGGTCGCGCCGACGATTGCACCCGGCACAGACGTTGCGGGTTATACCGCGCGCCTGCTGACGCGGTTTGACAACACGGCGCTGCACCATAAAACCGCGCAGATCGCAACCGATGGCAGCCTTAAGGTGCCACAGCGGATTGTCGCCCCTTTGCGCGACCTTATTGCGATGGGCCGTCCAACCACGACGCTGTGCTTTGCCTTGGCCGCGTGGATCCGGTCCTGTCAAGGCACGGACGAGGCCGGGGGCGCGATGCCTCTGTCGGACCCGCAATTGCAGGGCTGGTCGGATCTGCCAGCCGCCGGGGTTCCGGTGGCAGATACGGTGCGGGCCTATCTGGGCCTGTCTTCGGTATTTGGATTGGGCTTAGGCGAGTATATTGCCCCGGCGCTGGAAACCGCCTTGGCCGACATCCGCGCTTTGGGCGTCCTGCCAGCAGCAAAGATGCGCCTGAATGTGCGAAATTGAAGGATAACACGATGACACGCGCACTTGGCACAACCGGCTTGCAGCTGACCGAACTTGGCTTTGGTGGGGCAGGGATCGGCGGCCTTTACGTCCCTGTCGGACGCGAGGCGGCGATGAAGGCGATGCAGGCCGCTTGGGATGCCGGGATGCGCTACTTCGACACCGCCCCGTTCTACGGCTTTGGTCTGTCGGAGCGTCGGGTAGGCGATTTCCTGCGCGACAAGTCGGGCTATGTCTTGTCGACCAAGGTCGGCAAACTGTTGCGCGCTGTGCCCAAGCATCAGGTGCCTGATCATGGCTTTGTCGATCCACTCCCCTTCACCGTGGATTTCGACTATTCCCATGATGCGATCTTGCGGTCCTACGAGTTCAGCCTGGCCCGGCTTGGACTGAACAGGATCGATATCCTGTATGTTCATGATCTGGAAAGGCGCGGGCTGGGGGCGTCATATGACAGCCACTTCGCCACTTTCATGGACAGTGGGTTAAAGGCACTGGATGATCTGAAATCGCAAGGCTTGATTGCGGGCTACGGGCTGGGCGTCAACGACGTGTCGGCCGCCGTGCGTGTGATGGATCGGGCGCGGCTGGACTGCCTTTTGCTGGCCGGGCGCTACACCTTGCTGGATCGAACAGGCGCGGCCGAGGTGATGCCGAAGTGCCTCGCGGCGGGGACCGGTGTGGTGATCGGTGGCGTGTTCAACTCCGGTATTCTGGCGACGGGGGCGGTGCCCGGCGCGCATTTTGATTATGGCCCGGCAAGCGCCGACATCATCGCGCGGGTGAACGCGATGGAGGATGAGGCGACGCGGCAAGGGACAACCCTGCCTGCGGCTGCCATGCGATTCGTTCTGGATCATCCGGCAGTGGCATCGGTGCTGATCGGGTCGGCCAAGGCCAGCAGCCTGATCCGCAATGCGGCCCTCTTGCGCGACGCGGCGCTGCTCGATTGGACGGCTTTCGACACGATGGCGGTTCGCTGACCGAATAAGACGCCTGTTTGGATAACGGGGCAGAAAACAGTTGCTTTAGATAACCAATATATTAGTATTGTTAACACGCCGAGAACGGCATTTCCGTGGGAGGAAACCCTATGAAGTCGATATCGAAAGCAGCCGTCGCGCTGTTGCTCAGCACCGTTGTCGGTGCGCCGGCATTTGCCGACCCGGCCACCAAAGTCGCGTTGGTGCCGGGCGGTCCACACCCCTACTTCGCTGCGTGGGAACAAGCGGGTGCTGCTGCAATGAAGGATTTCAACCTTGGGGCCGGCGACTACCGCGTTCCTGCCAAGTGGGAACTGAGCCTGCAAAGTCAGCTTTTGGAAAGCCTGCTTACGCAAGGCTACAACTCGTTCCTGATCTTCCCCGGCGATGCCGTCGGCACCACGTCAGTGGCACAGGAACTGGTTGACAATGGCGGTCAGGTCATCGCCACCGCCGGTTGCCTGAAAGACCCATCGCCGGCGCTGTTCTGCCTTGGCACCGACACAGGCAATTCGGCCTATCTGGGCACGAAAGAATTGATCCGCGCCATGGGCGGCAAGGGCAAGATCGCGCATTTCACGGGCTTTCTCGTCGACCCCAACACCCAACTGCGCATCGATGCCGTGCAAAAGGCTGCTGATGAGACGAATGGCGCCGTGACGGTGGTTCAGGTGATTGCCGACATCGACGCGCCGCAACCTGCCGAAGAAAAGATCAACGCCTATCTCGCGGCCAACGCGGCCAACGTCGATGGTATTGTCACCACGGCTTGGGTTCCGGCTGTTGTGGCGTCAAACTCGCTGCGCAAGATCGGCGACAAGCGCATCAAGATGGTTGGCATCGACCATGACGAGGTGGTGATCCAGGCCATCGCAGACGGCTTCGTCGATGGTACCATGCTGCAGAACCCCTATGGTCAGGGCTACATTGGCTCGTACGTGCTGGACAAGCTGCGCAGTGGATGCACGCTGAAGGAAGACGGGCCGTGGAAGACCAATGCGCTGACCGCCAAGTTCGTCGACAGCGGCACGGTCTTTGTCGATCAGGCGACAGCACCCACTTATGTGGACGCGATGGTCGGCATCACCACCGATCTGCTTGCGAGTTTCGAAAAAGACTTCATGACCTGCTCGTGATCCACACCCTCTGCCTTACCGGCATTGTGGCGGCTGCCCATCTTGGCAGCCGCCCGGTTTTCCTTACCCTTCCCAGATTGACGTGACCCATGAGCCAAGCCTCGACGGAAGGTGATCCTATCGTGCAGCGGACCGCGTCTGAAGGCCGCGCCTCGGGCGGGTTACGCTTTCTGCTCAGCAATGAGTTTGGTCTTGCGGTGCTGATTGCCCTGACCGTTCTGATCTTTGCCGTAACGCTGGACGGGTTCACCTCGCCGTTCAGTCTTTTCACCATTGGTCGCCAGATCGGCATCGATACGATGATTGGCCTTGCCATGATGGCGGTGATCGTCACCGGCGGGCTTGATCTTTCGGTGGGTGCAATCGGGGTCTGCGCCGCCATGGTGTTTGGCTGGATGGTCCAGGTTATGGGCTTGCCGATTTTCCTTTCCGTCCCGTTTGCCGTGCTGTTCGGCGCAACCTTAGGTTTTATTAACGGCTTTACCGTGGTTAAATCCGGCGTCCACAGCTTTATCATCACCCTTGCCAGCATGAGCATCTTCTTCGGCATGATGATCTTTCTGACCAAAGCCGCCGCCTTCAACGGCTTGCCGCCTGAGGTGCAAGCCTTTGGAAAAATGAAGTTCTTCAAGACCATCTCGCCGCTTTTGCTGATCTCCGTCGCAATGTGTGGGGGTCTGGCCGTATTCTACAAACTGACCTCGCTTGGTCGTCAGATGCTTGCCACTGGTGCCAATCCGCGCGCGGCCGAACTTTCGGGTATCCGCACCGGGCGGATCATCGTGGCCTGCCACATCCTCACGGGTGCCCTCGCTACCGTTGCCGGGTTGATGGTGACGGCGCGCACTGGTGCGTCCGTCCCGTCGATGGCCGGGCATCTGGGGCAGGACTGGCTCCTCCCGGCGTTCCTTGCCCCGGTATTGGGTGGCACGTTGCTATCCGGCGGGCGGGTGTCGGTGATCGGCACTTTGCTCGGTGCCGCGTTCGTTAACGTGATGACGTCAGGGCTGTTGCTGATGCGCGTGGGGGAGTTCTGGATCCTTGCCAGCCTCGGTTTCATGTTGCTGGTGGCCGTGTTGGCCGACCGCGCAAGGCAGCAGTTTCTCAAGAACAAGGGAATGATCTGATGGCCGCCTATGCAAGCACCGATGGCCGCCTGACGCGCGCTTTTGACAATGACTGGATCGGGCCAGGCATCGTCAGCCTGGCCGGCGTGATCGGCATCAGCCTGTTTCAGCCCGCGTTCCTGTCCTCCTTCAACATCTTCGTCCTCCTTTCGGCGATCTCGGTAAACATGGTGATCGCCTTGGGCCAGTTGGTCATCATAGGTATTGGCCAGATGAACCTTGCCCTTGGATCCATCGGCGGCTTGGTCGCGATCAGCTTTGTCGGCGTGATCGAGAAATTCGGCGTGCCAGTGCCGCTGGCCTTGGTTTTTGCCCTTGGCATCGGCGTAGCGGCGGGCATGGCGGGCGGCTATATTATCGCGCGCACCATGATTTCGGCCTTCATCATCACCTTGGCGGGCCTGCAGATATTCAAGGGCATCAACCTTGGCATCACCGAGGCGCAGCCGTTCTACGGTGTGCCAGACATCGTCAAGGCCTTTGGAACCGGGTCGGTTTTGGGCCCCTTGCCGTGGCTGATCGTGCCGATGGTCATCGCCAGCGTCGGCATGTGGTATCTGTTTAACCGGATGCGGATCGGGCGGCATATCCTTGCCATGGGTTCCAACCCGAACGCGGCAGAGCTGTCGGGCATCGACCCAAAGGCCACGATCATCTGGGCGCACGCGCTGTCAGGGCTATTGGCGGCTCTCGCGGGGGTGATGCTGGTCGCCAAACTGCAGATTGGTCAGCCGACAATCGGCGATGACTGGCTGATCTCATCCTTTGCCGCCCCGGTGATCGGGGGCGCATTGCTCAGCGGCGGGCGGGTTTCGGTCGGTGGCACGTTCTTTGGCGTCGTGATCATCGCAATCATCACGCAAGGGCTGGTGATGTTCAATATTGACCCGTTCGTGGTGCAGATCGTGCTTGGCGCACTGATCCTGTGGGCCGTGGCAATCAACCGGTTGCGCGAACTGCGCATCACCAAGCTGCAGGCACGGGGGGCAGGCGCATGACCGCGCTTCAGGTTTCCCACGTAAGCAAGTCCTTTCCCGGTGTGAAGGCGCTGAATGATGTTTCAATGACCATGACCGCAGGGTCCGTCCATGCCCTGTTGGGGGAAAACGGCGCGGGCAAATCGACGCTGATCAAGATTGTCACCGGGATTTACCAACCGGATTCCGGTAGCTTGATGATGAAAGGCACGCCTGTCCGCTTTGCCAATCTGCGGCAGGCGGCAGCGGGGGGATTGGGCGTCGTGCATCAGGAACGCAATCTGGTCACGCGGTTTTCGGTGGGCGAAAACATCATGCTCGACCGGTTGGGTGCCAGCGCCTTGTCGACCGTCGACTACACCGCAATCTACCGCGAGGCTGAACGCTGGCTCAAGCTTCTGGATCTCGAAGTTGACCCCCGCACACCGGTTTCCCGCCTTTCGGTCGCGCAGATGCAACTGGTGGAAATCGGCAAGGCCTTGTCGTTGCAATCGCGCGTGCTGCTGCTGGATGAACCGACCGCCTCACTGACGCCCAACGAATCCACTGTGCTGTTCCGCATCCTGCGCCGGCTGCGCGATGACGGGGTGGCTATCGGCTTCGTCAGCCACAAGCTGGAAGAGGTGTTTGACATCTGCGACCGGGTCACCGTCCTGCGTGATGGCCATAATGCCTGCGATTCACTGGAATTGGCCACCTTGAACCGGGCCAATGTTGTCCAGATGATGATTGGCCGGGCAGAGCGTATCGCCAAACGCGCGCCGCGCCCGAAACCCGCTGCCGCGCCCTATCTGCAACTCGACAGCTATGCCTCGGGCCTTGGCCACCGTGACATCAGCCTTTCGGTGCGTCCGGGCGAAATTGTCGGGCTTTACGGTCTTGTCGGTGCCGGGCGCAGTGAACTTGCCAAGGCAATTCTTGGCCTTTCCAAACAGTTGTCGGGCGATATTAAGGTGAATGGAAAGTCCGTCCACATCACCTCGGTCGCCACAGCCCTGCATCGCCACGGGATCGGCTATGTGTCCGAGGATCGCAAGGCCGAGGGGCTGATCCTGCTGCATTCGGTTTTGGCCAATGGCGGCATCACCATCTGGCGCAAGTTGGCAAACCGCTTGGGATTTTTGCGCGATACCACGATCAACAGCAATGTCGGGCCGGTGCTGCAGCGGCTGGAACTGAAAACACCTTCGATCTACCAGACCATCGGCAACCTGTCGGGTGGCAATCAGCAAAAGGTTTCGGTGGCCAAATGGCTTGCTGCGGGGGTCAAGCTGCTGATCATCGACGAACCTTCGGTCGGCATCGACATCAAGACCAAAGCATATCTGCACGATCTGATCCACGAATTGGCAGGGCAGGGCACGGCGGTGCTGCTGATCACCTCGGATATGCC
>JANMDH010000198.1:0-2123 GCA_031376195.1 Gemmobacter sp.
ACCGGCCGCATCAAGGATTTCTCGCCCCATTCCCGCAAAGCCCACATCGACATCGACCCCTCCTCGCTTAACAAGGTCGTCCGCGTCGATGTCCCCATCCTTGGCGACGTCGCCGAAGTCCTGGCCGAAGTCCTGCGCCAATGGCGCGCCCGCGGATCGCGCACCAACAACGGCGCTCTCGCCCAATGGTGGGATCAAATCAACAAATGGCGCGCCGTGAAGTGCCTCACCTACAAAGGCTCCACCAAAACCATCAAACCCCAATACGCCCTCGAACGTCTTGAGGCGCTGACCAAAGGCATGGACCGCTACATCACCACCGAAGTCGGCCAACACCAGATGTGGGCCGCACAGTTTCTCGGGTTTGAAGACCCGAACCGCTGGATGACCTCCGGCGGCCTCGGCACCATGGGCTACGGCCTTCCCGCCTCCATCGGCGTCCAGATCGCCCACCCCGACGCCCTTGTCATCAACGTCGCGGGCGAGGCGTCGTGGCTGATGAACATGCAGGAAATGGGCACCGCCATGCAGTTCCGCGCCCCGGTCAAGCAGTTCATCCTGAACAACGAACGCCTTGGCATGGTCCGCCAGTGGCAGGAGCTTCTGCACGGCCAGCGGTATTCGTCGTCGTGGTCCGAATCCCTGCCCGATTTCGTGAAACTGGCCGAAGCCTTCGGCTGCAAAGGCATCCGCATCGACGACCCCGCCGATCTGGACGAAGCGATCCTTGAAATGCTGGCCTTCCCCGGCCCCGTCATCTTCGACTGCCGTGTGGAAAAGCACGAAAACTGCTTCCCGATGATCCCCTCTGGCAAGCCGCACAACGAAATGCTGCTGGGCGACGCGGACACGGCTGGGGTAATCGGGGCCAAGGGGGCGGTGCTGGTTTAGGGTTGAAATGGTATAGTTTTGCAACCATAATGGATTTCGAGTTCGACGCCGTCAAAAGTGCGGCCAACCGCGACAAGCACGGCATCGATTTTGTCGAGGCGCAGGCGTTGTGGGATGACCCGATGGGACTGGAGATTGGCCCCTTCCTGCGCGGCGAGGTCCGCCTCGGTTGGGTGGCCAAATGGGATGGTCGGCATTGGACCGCCATCTTCACGCGGCGGGGACGACGGATAAGACTGATCTCGGCGCGGCGCGCCCGCAAGGATGAGGTGACGCGATATGAACAAACACTCCGCTGACGCCCAGGTGATGGTCAGCCGCGACGGCAAGCGGACGATCACGGTCGAAAAGTTTGACCGCCTGTTCGACGCGGGCAGCGACGAGATCGACGACTTCCTCGACTGGGAAAATGCCCGCCGTCCCGGCCTCGTGCCGAAACGGGTCAACGTGGACTTCCCGACATGGATGGTCCAGGCGCTTGACCGCGAGGCGTCCCACCGTGGCATCACCCGTCAGGCCCTGATCAAGATGTGGCTCGCCGACAAACTCGATGATCACGCCCGCCGCACATCCAGCGACGCAGCCGAATAGGAACACCCCCATGAACGCCCTCAACATCAAAAAAGGCTCCAGCAGCCATTCCGCCTATGATCTGCGCGACCCGAATGCCGTGGTGATCGAAACCCACACCCTCGCCGTCCTCGTCGATAACGAAAGCGGCGTCCTCGCCCGCGTCATCGGCCTGTTTTCCGGGCGCGGCTACAACATCGACAGCCTGACCGTCGCCGAGGTGGACCACGAAGGCCACCGCAGCCGGATCACCGTCGTTACCACCGGCACCCCGCAGGTGATCGAACAGATCAAGGCACAGCTGGGCCGCATGGTCCCCGTGCACGATGTGCATGACCTGACCACCGAAGGCCCCGCCGTGCAGCGCGAACTGGCACTTCTGAAGGTGGCAGGCAAAGGCGAGGCAAGGATCGAGGCCCTGCGCCTGGCCGAAATTTTCCGCGCCAACGTGGTCGATTCGACACTGGAAAGCTTCGTCTTCGAAATGACCGGCACCCCCGAAAAGATCGACGCCTTCGCCGACCTGATGCGCCCCCTCGGCCTTAGCGATATCGCCCGCACCGGCGTCGCGGCGTTGTCACGCGGCGCGTAGGTCGGGGCGTGCCCCGACTCCCCCCGCCAATTGCCCTTAGGTCGGGGTTCACCCCGACTCCCCACCACAT
>JANMDH010000226.1:0-3289 GCA_031376195.1 Gemmobacter sp.
TTCCCCCTAATCCCAAGCACAGGCCGGGTCTGTAGCTCAACTGGTCAGAGCAGGGCGCTCATAACGCCTTGGTTGGGGGTTCGAGTCCCTCCGGACCTACCAAACCCCATCTATTTCCCCTTTTCTTTCATCACCTTAGCGGAATTATTGGCGAACCTGTTAGGTAGGTTCACCACGGTTTGTTCCCGATTTGGCCGTGTCAGTAGCTTCGCATGGGCAGAATCTGCCAGACCCTCACGCGCAGCTTTTTCGGTATAACGCTGCACTTCGGACAAGGTTTTGTGCCCGGTAACCGACATAATTTCGTGCGCGGTGCAGCCAGCTTCAGCCAAGCGAACCGCGCAGGCCTTGCGCAGACCATGGGCCGTGCATTCCGGCAAACCTGCCTTGTCGCACCATTCGCGCATCATATTTCCCAGACCATCCGGGGAACGGCTCTTGCCGTAAGCCGTCGCTAGAAAGGGTCTATCCTTCGGACAAGTGGCGATCACATCGGACAGATCGGGGTGCAGCGGGATACTGACCAAAACGCCATTCGTCTTGATCGTTTTTTTGCGGCGATACTCTATCCGACCAGCTTTCAGGCTCATAGGCCCAAGCGTGACTGCATCAACACGCGCAGCCCCAGTATACAGCATCAGCGTCACCGCCAGATGCGCCATGGTGCCGGGTTCATGCACTTCAAAGAACCTGGCAATCTCGCCCTCATCCCATGTGTGGAAACCATCGCTTGGGATCTTGTAGGGTTTGGTCAGGCGCGCCGGGTTCGACTTGATCCAGTCCAAGGCAATCGCATGATCCAGCAACTGGCCAAGCCGCTTTCGCAGGTTGTTGGCCGCGCTCGGGGTTTCCGACTTTTCAGCAAGGAAGCCCATAACGTGCCGGCGTTCCAGATGGGTAACATGTTTGGCCCCATGTTTTTCCCGCCAAGGCTCAATTATGCCGCGATAGGTGCGTTTTGTCAGAGCGGCCAAGGCCTTCCATTCCGGCGAAAGATACCAAGATGCAATCAAAGCATTGAAAGAGCGGGGGATAGTTTTGTCTATACCTGCCCCGGCCTTTCGGTCAGCCTTGTGTTCCAGCAACGCCGCCTCATACCGACGAACAAATTCCGCCGATCCGTATTCTGTGCCCAGATCCCGCGAAAATCCGCCAATCCGATACCGCCACCGGCGTCTGCCGTGGCGGTCGGTATAGGGCGTTGCACCGGGATACTGGCGATTCTGTTTCATTTCAGGTCAAAATCGTTAGGGCTAGAATAGCTCTGGTCAGGCCGTGCCACCATTGGGCGGATAGTCATGCGTTCGGGTTCGATGATGATTTCGGGCATAGGCTGACCAGCATCGCGACAAGCCTTGTAGACCTTCGTCAGGTCAGATTGGGAAAAGGCCGCGCGATGGTTTGCCATTGCTTATCCCCCTCGTCATCGCGCCGCATCAGGCCGACCCCAATGTTAAAAAACGTCATCCCGGAAATCGATCGCTCCGTCTGCACACCCCCTTTGATCGGGGTAAATTCTTTCACGTGATGAAATGCGCCATCGATTTCAACCATAATCGCACCTTTGAAAGGCACAACCAGTTCACCTATCACCTCACTGCCTTCGCACTTCCATTGAAACAATTCTGCCAGAACGGCAAAGTCGAAAACTCGCAGGTGAAATACATTTTGGAAGAACCATTTAGCGCTTTCCTCAACCCCCATTACGGCGGGCAACGAAAAGATATAGGCAAGCACCTGTTCCAGTGTTTCGCCTTTGAACAGCTTGGCAAAATGATCCGGCTGGATCGTTTCATATCCCCGAATGGTCTTCTTGAAATCCGGTGTGTATGGGATCTGACCAAAACGGCGAACGCGCTCCACACATTGCGCGGGACTATGCGTGGTCAGCATGGCGATGGTCAGGCGGGCTGCGTCCAAAGGCGTCATTTCCGGGGCATTGCGCCCGCGCGCGCCGGTCGTCAGCAGCCCTGCCTCTTTCAGCAGCCGCGCATACACCGTCACCGTCTTAAGTGGCGTGGTGAAAGCGGATGCTACGCATATATTGAACGCATGTGACTTCATGCCATTTGTATGCTGCACAAATAAACACACGTCAAGACTATTTGTGCAATGCACGAATGTTGCCTGCCCCCCCCTAAATCACATCCGCCTCGAAACCCGGCAAATTCACGCCGTCCAGTCGAATCTGTATGTCGCGCGCGCGTGCCGTGGCGATTTTGGCCAACGCATCCAAGGGGTTGCTGGTGCCTTCGGTGCGTATCACGATTTCCATTGCCTCTAGGATGCCATGTAACTCATTCGCGCTGTTCTGCAGTTCAGACAGATATTTTTTCATGGTCATGACTTTGCCACCTTTGCCCATTCAGCGCGCAGCGCGCAATGTGCCGCTGCGATCTCGTTCACCTTGCCGTCCAGCACGTCGATCAGGGTGATCAAACCATTGCGTTCCCGCACATCCTCGGGGCTTTCCAGCGCCGCCTGCCCATAGCCGAAGGACATGGTTTGCACACAGATCATCAAGCCTTGCGCGTCAGAAATGAGGTGATCCAGCTTGTCGAGGCACTCACGATTCAGGGTCATAGATGCCCCCATCGGTTATCAGGGTCAGGGATGTGCAAAAGTCGGCAATCACCTGTGTCAGGCTGCCCAGTGCCTGCGTGACACGCGGATCATCGGCGGGCGCATAGTCGCAGATCAGCGAGGCGCACATCGCAAGGCCCTCGACTTGAACGGTATCACAATGCAGTTCTTCTAGGGTTTTCATGGGCGGCAAAGCGGGGGTTATCCCCGAAGCGGCGTTATTGAGGGTCATTGCATTATCTCCAGATGGGTGCTTTAATACCGAAAGTATCAACACAGGGCGCGCATTCATGTCAATACCGAAAGTATCAATTCGGCAGATAAAGGCGGCGCGCGCTTTGCTTGGATGGTCGCAAGACGATCTATCAAAGGCGTCCGATGTGTCTATTCCAACGGTGAAAAGGCTAGAGGCACTAAATGGTGACATTGGGGGACGCGCCACCACCGCAGCGGCCCTTGTTGCTGCCCTTGAATCCGCTGGCGTTGTGTTCCTGCCAGAGAATGGCAACGGCCCCGGCGTGGCCTTGCGCAAGGGATGATACGCGCCGCGCCCGAAGGACAGGGACAGGCCGCGCGCTTTCGGGGTTTTCCCACTCACCGACTGACGGGGATGTTTTCCGGCCATTCATTCCGGGGGCCATCCTACCCCATCTGCTATGCGAACCTTATCCTGGGGTTTGTTCCCAATAGTGCTGCGTCCGCCCCA
>JANMDH010000304.1:0-5860 GCA_031376195.1 Gemmobacter sp.
CCAGGATCAGGTCGATGTCGCTGTTCGCGCCTACAAAGCTTACGGTAAAAAGCAGGACAGCGGCGATGAGTACTATTTGATGGACCATTCCACCTTTACCTATCTGATGCTGCCGGAAACCGGATTTGCCGACTTCTTCCGCCGCGAGGTCACCTCCGAAGAATTGGCAAACCGCGTCGCCTGTTTCATGGGTGAACGCTGACCGCGCCAAAATTGACGGCATGCGCATTGGCGCTATGTGAAGTGTACAGATTAAGGGGAATACGCAAATGAACGCAGTGGGCGAGTTGAATCTTGGTCCAGATCGATCCTTGTTGCTGGTGGATGATGACGAACATTTCGTCAAACGGCTTGCCAAGGCGATGGAAAAGCGCGGCTTCAGTCCTGAAACAGCGGAAAGCGTTGCGACGGGCAAAGCAATGGCGCTGGCCAAACCGCCTGCCTATGCAGTGATCGACCTGCGGCTTGAAGATGGCAACGGTCTGGATATTGTCGAAACGCTGCGGGAGCGTCGTCCTGATTGCCGGATCGTGGTGCTGACCGGTTATGGTGCCATAGCAACGGCGGTGGCAGCGGTGAAAATCGGGGCGACCGACTATCTGTCAAAGCCTGCAGATGCGGATGAAGTGATGCACGCCTTGTTGTCTGGTGGTGAAAACATGCCGCCAATCCCCGAAAATCCGATGTCTGCTGATCGGGTGCGTTGGGAACATATCCAGCGAATTTATGAAATGTGCGACCGGAATGTATCGGAAACAGCCCGCCGGTTGAGCATGCATCGCCGCACATTGCAGCGCATTCTGGCAAAACGCAGCCCGCGCTGATGTTGAGACTGGCTATTTTAAGCTCAATCACGTGACTTCGCGTGACCTGCTATTGATTGTTGCGCGCCCATTCCGCTATGACAAGAGCAGGTTATAAAAGGATCAGGACACGTGGATATCAACCTTCACGCGCTTTCGTTGAAAGAACTTAAAGATTTGCATGCACAAGTGACGCGCTCCATCGCGACATTTGAAGATCGCCGGAAGAAAGAAGTGATGGCCGCTTTGGATGAAAAGGCCCGTGAAATGGGTTTTTCCCTGTCCGAAGTTCTGGGAACCGCGCCCACGCGCAAACGGACCCCGGCAGTGCCCAAATATGCAAACCCGTCGAACAAATCCGAAACATGGTCCGGTCGCGGGCGCAAGCCACGCTGGTTTGATGCGGCCTTGAAATCAGGCAAAAGCCCGGAGTCGATGTCGATCTAAGCAGCTGTCCGCAGCCATTTTAGAAATTCCCGGACGGCACGACGTTGTGGTCCGGGAACTGTAACAATGAAATAAGCAGGCAGGTCTTCTTGCGGATCATGGATCAGCACAAGACGCCCGCTGTTCAAATCATCCTCGACCAGTGCATAGCTTTCGACCAATAGACCAAGCCCCTGCCTGGCCGCGACCAAGGCCAATTCTTCGGTCGGGAAATCTGTTTCCTTGATCACAGACGGGTCTATTCCCAGACTGTGCAGCCAATTTCGCTGTTGCGGCCAATCTGTTGCAAGTATCCAAGGCAGTCCTGTAATTTCCGGAACGCTGGGGATTATACCATTCGGAAAGATTGACGGGGCGGCAGTGATCACATAGCGGGCCGAGGTCAGATGTTCCGCGTCGACGTCCGGCCAATGCCCTTGACCATACCGGATCGCAAGATCAATGCCTTCGCGACGCAAATCCACAACGCGGTGATCAGGCAGCATTGCCAACGGGATGTCAGGATGCGCCGCCCAGAAAAAGCGCAGTCGCGGCATCAGCCACTGTGCGGCAAACCCTGGCGACAGCGAAATGCGCACCGGGCGTTCGCCCGTTCGGCGCAACGATCGAATGCCTGTCTGAATGGTGCCAAAACCCTCAGCCAAGGCCCCGGCAAGCTGCTCACCGTCCGCTGTCAGTACCATGTTCCGGCCGTCGCGCTGCACCAGGGGCAGACCCAGATGATCCTCCAGCCCGCGCACCTGTTGAGCCACAGCGGCAGGTGTCACATTCAGCACGCGTGAGGCGGCGCTAAAGCCGCCCAGCCGCGCCGTCGCTTCAAACGCGCGCAGTGCGGTAAGCGGGGGCAGGGCATGCCAGTCGATATCCATATGATAGCCTGTCTAACAGATAGGAAGTTTTCCTGACTCGGTAAGCCGCAATGAAAACTGTAGATACAGTGCACAGGATAACCTGAAAGGATCAAGATCATGTTGAACATCTTTGCAGATGCCCTGCTGATTGCAGCGCGTCAGGACCCGCTTCCCCGGCATCCGCCTCAGCGCCACGCGGATCCTCAGATCGACGCCCGGCCACAGCGCAGGTGGTTCGCCTTCATGGGTATCCGGCTTTAACAGGCGGCCAGCAATTCTGCGTGCCGGGCAACGAAATCGCCCCGCACCACCGCGGGTGGCCGCAGCCGTATCTCAAGCCCCCTGATCCAGATCTGATCTGGTGCCCCGAACAGTTTATCCGCCTCGGCCTTGGTGAACCCTGCGATCTGAACCGCCTCCAGCCAGGCCGAAACCTTGTCCGCTGCCTTGATGGTTTTCTTCACCGCGGCGGGCAACGCAATCGGCAGACCAAACCGCAGATGCACTGCGGCCGTCAGGCGCAAATCCAATTCACCATATTCCGGCCCGACGGCGGCCTTTACCGGGCTGATCATGTCACCAATCACATATTCCGGTGCATCATGCAGCAGCGCCGCCAGCCGCCATCGCGCGGGCGCATTCACCATCCGCCCGTAAATCTGTTCCACCAGCAGTGAATGTTCCGCCACCGAATAGGGCCAGTCCCCCCGCGTCTGCCCGTTCCAGCGCGCGACAAAGGCAAGTCCATGGGCAATATCCTCGATTTCGATGTCCACCGGTGTCGGGTCAAGCAGATCAAGCCTGCGACCAGACAGCATCCGTTGCCACGCCCGTGCAGGTGTCTTTGCCATTCCGGACTCCGTGTTCAAGGGATTAGAATGGCGGATTGCGTCGATGTGCTCAAGCCTTACATGCGCAGAATAACTCGGCCTGATCGCAACCCTTGGCGATGAACCCATGACGTGGCCGGTCCTTGTGAACGCTTTAATCAGCAGGCCAGATCGGCCAATCATGGGTTGCGATGCCGATCCGGGCTTTGCTGATCTGTCCGTCAGCACCCAGTTCAAACGCATGAAACCACAGACGCACCTGCCCGTCTTCTATCAACACTGCGGGGGCCAGAACTCCACCCCTGGCCCAGTGGCCCGTGACGTCTTCGGGTGTGATAATCGGGTCTGCGGCAATCGTGAACGGGCCAAACGGGTCATCGGCCACGCCAAGACCGATGCTTTGGGCAGACCCGGCCTCCGATCCCGGCAGGGTCGAGAAGAAAACGTAATAGCGCCCATCCGGCCCAAGGATCACTTCGGCTTCTGATACACCACCGTGCGCCCATGCCACCCCCGGATCGGCAAGCACAGGTCGCGGCACCCCGACAGGCAGCCCCGCACCGTCAAGCGGGACCGCCATCAGTGTCAACTTTTCCCGCGCCGGGCAGGCCGGGTCGGCCATTGAACAGGACCAGCCGGTGTAATACAGCATCCCCCCGCCATCGGTTTGCACCATGGAAGGGCTGGTAATCCCACCTGCATCGCCGGGCACCGACGGTGTCAGGATCGGCGCGCCCATCTGCGGAAAGGCAAGGGGATCAGCGCTCTGCACCATGCCGATCCCGGCGGATGGCGGATCGGAAAACACACCCGACCCTTTATAGCCCAGCACATAAAGCCGGATCATAGTGCCCACCTGCACCGCAAACGGCGTCTCGTGCGCCTCATCCCAGCCACCTATTGTTGCAAGCAGCAGCCGGCTGCGAACGAACCATGCGCTATTGTCGGTGCGCGCATATCGCCAATGCACCCCATCGGCTGACCGGGCCAAACACACCTCGCCGCCCTGAGGGTCGCGCAAAACGTCGATGCAATGGTGAAACATCAGATAACTGCCATTGCCCACGCGGATCACCGACGGGTCGCCCACAGCATTGTATTGGCCCCCGTAAACCGGGTCAGGGGCGACCGCCCAGCCGTCCGACTGCGCTTGCGCTTGCGTCGCAATCAGGGCCAAGGCAGCAAAGGCCAGATTTGCCACCGTTGACCCATACCATAGGCCCAAAAGGATTGGTTTCCTTGCGTGGGTCTTTTTCGCAGATCGCATACGCGACAATCCTCCCCTTGGCCCTATTGCCCCCCCATGCTATCTGCCCCCCAACCCAAGGATCAAGGAGTGCGGCACATGCCAAAGGATTACATCGTCAAGGACATCGCTTTGGCGGACTATGGCCGCAAGGAACTGGTCATCGCTGAAACCGAAATGCCTGGCCTGATGGCCCTGCGTGAAGAATTCGGCGTATCCAAACCCCTCAAAGGCGCGCGGATTTCAGGCAGCCTGCACATGACGATCCAGACGGCGGCGCTGATCGAAACGCTGACCGCCCTTGGTGCCGATGTGCGCTGGGCGTCCTGCAACATCTTTTCCACCCAGGATCACGCGGCGGCGGCGATTGCGGCGACGGGCACGCCCGTGTTCGCCATCAAGGGCGAAACGCTGGACGATTACTGGGCCTACACCGACAAGATCTTCCAGTTCGGCGGCGAGGGCGGCACCTGCAACATGATCCTCGACGATGGCGGCGATGCGACGATGTACATCCTCATCGGCGCACGGGTCGAGGCGGGCGAGAAAGACATCATCGAAATCCCGACGTCGGATGAAGAGGTCTGCCTTTACAACCAGATCAAGAAACGTCTGGCGCAAAGCCCCGGCTGGTTCACCAAACAGCGCGATGCAATCAAAGGCGTGTCTGAGGAAACGACGACCGGCGTGCACCGCCTGTACGAATTGCACAAAAAGGGTCTGCTGCCCTTCCCTGCGATCAACGTGAACGACAGCGTCACCAAATCAAAGTTCGACAACAAGTACGGCTGCAAGGAATCGCTGGTCGATGGCATCCGCCGCGCGACCGACACGATGATGGCTGGCAAGGTTGCCGTCGTCTGCGGTTACGGCGATGTCGGCAAAGGCTCGGCCGCCTCCCTGCGCGGCGCTGGTGCCCGGGTGAAAGTGACCGAGGTCGATCCCATCTGCGCGCTTCAGGCGGCGATGGACGGCTACGAAGTCACCTTGCTGGAAGACGAGATGGCCACGGCCGACATCTTCATCACCACGACCGGCAACAAGGACGTGATCCGCATCGAACATATCCGCGAGATGAAGGACATGGCGATTGTCGGGAATATCGGGCATTTCGACAACGAAATTCAGGTGGCCGCGCTTAAAAACCACAAATGGACGAATATCAAGGAACAGGTGGACATGATCGAAATGCCCTCGGGCAACCGCATCATTCTGCTGTCTGAAGGGCGTCTGCTGAATCTGGGCAATGCCACCGGCCACCCGTCATTCGTGATGAGCGCGTCCTTCACCAACCAGGTTCTGGCGCAGATCGAACTGTGGACCAAGGGCGCGGAGTACCAGCCCGGCGTCTATATCCTGCCAAAAGCGCTGGATGAAAAGGTGGCACGTCTGCACCTGAAAAAGATCGGCGTGAAACTGACCGAACTGCGCCGCGATCAGGCTGACTATATCGGGGTCAAGGTCGAAGGCCCGTTCAAGTCGGATCAGTATCGCTACTGATCGGCGGCTCTGGCGTCTGGGCGGCTGCGACCGCCCGGCGCAAGGCGCGCAGCTGACCCCGGATTTTCCAGTGTTCGCGTCGTGCCATCGCCGCCTCTGCGGCCCAAAGGCCAAGGCGGGGGTGGTTATTTTTCTGCGCGCGGATCAGCAGGCTTTCGAGCCAGGGGATCGAATCCCGTCGCG
>JANMDH010000328.1:0-8944 GCA_031376195.1 Gemmobacter sp.
GGGGGGGGGCCCGCGCCACCGGGGGGGTGGGGGGGGGGGCGGGGGCGGGGGGGGGTGGTGGGGGGGGGGGTTCTGGCGGATCACCGGGGGAACATACTGTCGGGCTATATGCCGATGCGGACGGAGATTGATCCGCTGGGCGCGATGGCAGGGCACGAGGGGCGAGTGTGCGTGCCGGTGATCCCGGGCAGGGCGCAGCCGTTGCGGTTCCGGGAATGGCGGCCCGGTTGCGCGATGGAGGCGGGCGCGTTCGGGGCGCTGATCCCGGCGGGGGGGGATTGGCTGGAGCCTGAGGTGCTGATCGTGCCGCTGCTGGCGTTCGATGCGCGGGGGTACCGGCTGGGGTATGGCGGGGGGTTCTATGACCGGACGCTGGAAGGTCTGCGCGGGCGGGGGCGGGGGGTGGGGCGGGTGCTGGCCATCGGGTTCGGCTTTGCGGCGCAGGAGGTGGCGGAGGTGCCGATTGACGCGACGGATCAGCGGTTGGATATGATGGTGACAGAGCAGGGCCTGCGGCTGTTTTGAACGGGCAGGGTTTGGAAAAAGGAAGGCAGCATGGAACCAAACCTGTTGGAGGCGACCCTGGCCGCCGCCGTCAAGGATGTGCGCACGACGACGGATGAGGGGCAGTTTCTGGAAACGCTGCCGGAGGGTGCGCGCCAGCGGGCCTGCACGGCGATCATCGACGACCGGGGCAGCCTGTTCGAGATGTGGAACGCGGATTGGCGGTTCGACGATCTGCCGATGGAACAGATCTACATCACCACCCTGCGCCCGGGGATCGTGAAGGGGTGGAGCCTGCACAAAACCCATGAGGACCGCTATTTCGTGGTGAAGGGGGTGATGCAGTTGGTGATGTATGACGTGCGACCGGACAGTGCGACCTGTGGCAAGCTGTTCAAGGTGACGCTGGCGGAACACAATCGCCGGTTGGTGTCGATTCCGGCGTTTGTCTGGCATGCAGATTACAATGTGGGGTCGGAGGACTGTTATCTGTTGAACATGCCGACGAAAATCTATGATTACGCCAATCCTGACAAGGTGCGCCTGCCCATCGATACGGACCTGATCCCGCATGATTTCGGCCGTGCGGCACGCGGGTGGTAGGGGTGGGACAGGGCCCGATCTTTTCCATTCTGCTGCCGACACATAACCGACCCGAGACTTTGGCGTTGGCGATCCGGTCGGTTCTGGCGCAGACGGTTGCGGATTGGGAACTGCTGGTGGTGGGGGACGGATGCACCGATCAGACGGCGGATGTGGTGGCGGGGTTTGCGGACCCGCGCATCCGGTGGTTCGATCTGCCGAAAGCCCCGGGGTTTGGTTATGTGAATCGCAACATCGGCCTTCGGGAGGCGCGGGGAGAGTTGATTGCCTTTCTGGGCCATGACAATCTGTTCCTGCCCGATCATCTGGAACGCACGGGGATGGTGTTTTCACGGCCTGTCGTGCAGTTCGCCTATGTGCGGCCATTGTATATCCGCGATGATGGGGTGGTCGCGCCGTTCTTCGTCAACCTGGCCGTGCCGCGGGAGCGGACGGAATTCATGACGCAGCGCAACACCCTGCCTGCGACCTGCGTGGTGCACCGGCGGTCGGCGTTCGACAAGGTGGGGATGTGGCCGGAAGAGATGGAACGCGGCGGGGATTGGGATTTGTGGAAGCGGATCCTGCAAGAGTTTGGCCCGGGTGCGGCGCGGCTTGTCCGGAGCGCGACCAACCTGCATTTTCGCGCCAACTGGCGGCCAGAGGTGGGTTGGGGGCCAGCACCTTTGTCTTATCTGTTCGCGCTGCATGATGCGGGCCGATTTTGGCCAAAGCAATTGGATCTGATGCTGGAAAAAGCGGACGGCCTGCCGCAGGCACAGGTCTGGGCGATGATGGCGCGAGATCCGTCGGCCTTTGCCACGCGGTTGCGCAACGGATGCGATGTTCTGCAGGACATGCTGTCATGGAACGCCAGCATGGACCCTGCATTTCGCTGACAGGGCGTTACTTTGCGATCTTTTCGTCCTTCACGAACATGTTGGCCCAGGCGCGGTCAATCAGGTCTGGTGACATCTGGTTCGGGATGCCTTCGAATTCGCAGATCGATATCATCTGGTCGATCAGGAACACCGGTTGATAGTTCGCATAAGTGTTGTCGATGGTCGGATATTTTGTTTTCATCAGATACAGCAGGGTGCGTTCGTCCAGCGGCATGCGTTTCTTGCGGGCGACCATCGCGAAAATCTTCAGGTAGTTTTCCTGATTCGGGCCGTCGATCTTGATCTTGAAAAAGATCCGCCGCAGGGCCGCGCCGTCGAAGATTTCATTGGGGTGGAAGTTGGTGGAAAAGATGACCAGCGTATCAAACGGCACGGTGAATTTTTCGCCGGACTGCAGGGCAAGAATGTCGCGGCTTTCTTCCAGCGGGACGATCCAGCGGTTCACCAGTTTTTGCGGCGGTTCGGACTGACGCCCGAGGTCGTCCACGATGAAGATGCCGCCGTTGGATTTCAGCTGCAAGGGGGCCTGATAGGTGCGCGCGGTGGGGTTGTAGGTCAGGTCAAGCATTTCGAGCGACAATTCCCCGCCGGTGATGACCGAAGGGCGTTCGCAATAAACATAGCGGTTGTCGAATTTGTTCGACGTGCGGCGCAGGGTGTTGGGATCGTCAACCTGTGCCTCAACCTTGGAATGGACGATCGGGTCATAGACGGTGATGACCTGACCGGAATATTCCAAGGCGCGGGGAACATAGATCATTTCCCCCAAGGCATCACGGATACCGTTGGAAATACTGGATTTTCCGTTGCCGGGCGGGCCATACATCAGGATGGAGCGGCCGGATGTGACCGCAGGGCCAAGGTTCCCGATCAAGTCTTCGGGCAGGATCAGATGGCCCATGCCCGACAAAAGCTGCGTGCGGGTCAGTTTCATGTTGCGGATCGACTGGCGTTTGACCTGTTCTTTATAACTGTCCAGCGGAACCGGCATCGCGCCGTAATATTCAGACTGGCTAAGCGCATCAAGGGCGCGGTTCTTGCCGAGTTCCGTCAGTTGATAGCCCATTTCATTGCCGCTGTTGGCGTGCAGCGTGCCTGTCGCCTCGATCAATTTCTGACCGCGGGCCAGATCGACGAGTTCCTGAATGACGGGGACGGGCAGGCAGATCGAGCGGCTGAGTTCGCTAACCAGATCAAGGTTGGTGCGGAACATGGTCTTCAGCAGGATGTCCCGCATCATGACGACGGAAATGCCGGTTTCCGACATGTTGCGCGGGGGAACCGGGGCCATAACATTTGGCAAAGCGGCAGGGGGTGTTTCCACGTTCATTCGGGCACCTTTGTCAGGGCAAGTGGGATCAAACCGGGAAGTCCGGACGTTGATTCCGTCGTAAACATGGAAAGTGGCATAGAAATGGCGTGATTGTCTCAGGCCAAGAAATCAATGCGGATCAGATGCAGCAGATAGATCAACACGGCACTGGCAAGTGCAAGGCCGGCGGGGAAATCACCGCGCGTCCAGGACATCCAATCGGGCGTGGCGGCGCGGACCCGGGGAATGCGCCTCAGAAGACGGTGCACCACAAGTGCGCCGATCAGACAGGCCGCGATCAGCAGCATGATGAAGACGGCATCGCCGCCGACAAAGTACGGGGCCATGGCGGCGGCAAATTTGGCATCACCGGCCCCGACCATGCGAAAGGTCGACATGGCAAAGCCGATGGCAAGGACGATCACCATCAAGGCAATCGCCCAAAGCCAGTCATAAAAGGGCAAAAGCAGGGGGCCGATCAGCACGAAAAGCCCGCCCAGGGCCAGAACGGCCTTGTTCGGGATTTTCATGAATTTCATGTCGGACCATGCCACCCAAAGGCAGATGGCGAGAACCAGGGGAAGAAAGATCAGCGCATCGCGACCGGACAGCATGGATCAGCCCTGACTTTCCAAGGCTTCCAGACTTCGGGCCGCCGCCTCGAAATACTGCGGATGGGTGGCAACCGCGTCTTCCAGCAGGCCTTTTCCCACGGTCACGTCGCCCTGTTTGATGGCCGTCAGGGCCAGCGTGTACATCAGTTCCGCCTGTTCGGATTGGGTCATCTTGACCACCGGCATATCGTATTTACGCTGGGCACCGCGCGCGAGGATCAGGTTGTTTTTCGCGGTGAACATCGAGGCGTCATAGGTCAACGCTTCGGTGAAAAGGCGTTCAGCCCCGGAAAAATCATCCCGCGTCAGTTTGGAAAAACCCCAGTTGTTCAGAACACCGGCGGGTTGGGTCGTCAGGCCTGACGCGATTTCATAAAAGCTGTCGGCCTTTTTCCAGTTTTTCTTGCTGTCGGCGACCATCGCCTCCAGGCGGTAGCGTTCATAGGTTTCATGGGTGGGGGGCACCTGATTCAGAATTGCCTCTGCCTCATCCCAGCCGTTCACGCGGATCAGGGCATCGGCCAACGACACCTGATCATCGGGGTTCGACCCCGGGGAGGCAATGACGGCCTTCCACGCAGTGACGCCCTGTGACGGTTGGTTGGCGCGGACCAGAGATTTCGCAAGGCCCCGTTTCAGATCAATCCGATCCGGGTTTTCCGCGAGTGTCTTGGAGAAATACGCGACCGCCTCTTTGGGGTCGCCCACAGTCAGCATCAGGTCTGAGAGATTGCTTTCGTCGATGACGTTCACGCTTTTCAGGGCGCGCTGGACATCGGCATCGGCATCTTTCTTGCCGCAGGCTGTCAGTGCAACTGTGCTGCCAAGGCACAGAGCAATAAAAATGGTGTGGCGCATTTTGCGTCCTTTTTTGCTGCTCAACCCCGGTTTTTAAACGTCTGGCCCTTACAGCGAGTTGAGAGTTTCCAGATTCTCGTCGCCGCGGCGGATCAGTTCGTACAGGGCCGGTTCATCACTTTCCTTGTAGTCGGAATTTTCGCTTTCCGCGATAGCGCGCAGCAGATTTTCGCGGATCGAGTCTGTTTGGCCACTATCGGCGGCGAAGGCCTGCTGAAAGACAAGCCGGGCTTCGCTGGTTTTGCCGCGTTCCATCAAGACCACCCCGAGGTTGTTCAGGGCGGGGACGAAGGAAGGATCAAGGTCGACCGCCTGGCGCAAAAGACGTTCCGCCTGACCCAGACGACCAAGTTGAAGATCCGCCGAGCCGATGGCGGACAGGACATCCACATTCATACCGACTTCGGATGCGGCGCGCAGGTAGGCCCGCAGCGCCAGTTCGTATTGCTGGGCTTCCATAAGGCGATGGCCGACAAGCAGACCATCGACACCTTGGCCATTGGGGTTGGAGCCGGGCGGCGCGTTCCGGGCCACATCACGCGTCGACAGACCGCCTGCATTCTGGCAGGCGGTCAATAAGCCCAGCATCAGCAGGGCAATGGCCGACGGTCTTTTCATCGTTCCCGAAGTTTAGAATTTGGAAAATGCCTCGGCAATCCCAAAGATTGACGGCCCGATCAGAATGATCAGGAGTGGGGGAAGCGTGAACATCATTGTTCCCAGTGTCAACTTGGTCGGCAAAGTGTTCGCTTTTTCTTCGGCCCGCATCACGCGTTTGTCACGCATTTCCGACGAATAGACGCGCAAGGCTTCGGCGATGGAGGTACCGAAGGTGGCGGACTGGATCAGGGTCGTGACGAAGGAGGACACATCCGCCACGCCGACGCGTTCGGCCATGTCTTTCATCACCATGACCCGTTCCTTGCCTGCCTTCACCTCTTGGGCGACGATATCGAATTCGTCTGCAAGCGCCGGATAGCCGACGCGCGATTCTTTGGCGATCCGGTTGATGGATTGATCCAGCGATTGCCCCGCCTCGACGCAGACCAGCATCAGATCCAACGCATCGGGGAAGCCGGAGATAATTTCCGCCTGCCGCTTGCCCATCCGTTTGGTGAGCCAGTATTGCGGCAGGTAGTAGCCCAAGCCGCCAAGGCCAAATGTCAGCAGCAGTTTCTTTTGCGTGGAGACTTCGCCCTGGCTGGTCAGATAGATGGTGTAGATCAGGCCGATCAGCAACAAACCGACGCCAAGACTGAACTGCGCAAAATGGAACATGCGCACGGCGTTCTTGTTGCGATATCCGGCGCGGATCATCTTGAGGCGGGAGGCCGACATGCTTTCGGCGTTCTGCGGTTCAAGGAAGTTCGCGAATTTTTCGAGCTTGTCGACCTTGTCGCCCATGCGCAGGGAACGACCGCCTGTTGCACTTGCGGTGCCACCCGCAGCCGCCTTCAGTTTGTCGAAAGGTTCGGCGCGTTTCTTTAGAAAGATCGGCAGCGTGATCCCGATCAGGACAAGTCCGAGGAAGCCGACCAGCATCAAAGGACCAAGCGGGCCCAAGGCATCTGTCAGCATATTGTTGAGGCTGTCTAACATGATGCTTATCCCTTCAGACTTTGATATTACACATGATTTTCATATAAATCACGTTGATGACAAGGAAGGCCGCGACGACCAGTGCGAGTGGGATGAACAGGGGGGTGTTCTGCACCTCGTCATAGTAGTCGGGCTTGACGACCAGCAGCATGACAAGTGCGAGGATCGGGAACACCGACAGGAACATGCCGGACCATTTCGCCTCGGCGGTGATGGCCTTGACGCGGCGGAACAGTTTGAAGCGGGCGCGGATCACTTTGGCCAGACCAGATAGAATTTCGGCGAGGTTGCCGCCCGAGGTTTGCTGAATGTTCACGGCGACCGCCAAAAAGCGCAAATCCTGACTGTCGAGGCGTTCGGCAAAGGCTTTCAGACTGTCGGCCATGTTGGCACCATAGGCGGCTTCATCGGCGATGACGCCGAATTCGGTGCCAAGGGGATCGGCCACTTCTTTGGAAACGATCTGAATGGCTGCTGAAAACGGATGCCCGACGCGCAGCGACCGTACCATCAGTTCGACGGCATCGGGGAGCTGTTCTTCCAGCAGATCCATACGCTTTTTGGCCTTGTTGTTGACCCAGGTGTAGACACCGCCGACGCCCATTCCAACGGCAACCAGTGCGCGGACTGCGGGGGCGGTATCTGTGCCCACGGTAAGACCGAGGAAGGCAAAGACCGACAGAAGGGCCATCACGCCGACCAGTGCCTTGGGGGAAAACGCGATGTTCGCCTTTTGCGCCCTGTCAGCGAGAATGGAATACAGCGGGATGCCTTTGGAGCGTAAATGCTGGCTCATTTCCTTGCGGAGTTGTTCCAGAACCTGTTCGCGGTTGCCGTTCTTTTCGAGCAGTTGCAAACGGCGGCTGACCCGGCTGTTCAGGCTGATGGATTTGCCGAAAACCGTCAGATACAGGCCCTCGACCACCACCAGAACGGCGACAAAGATCAGGATATAGATGATGGGCGCAGCACTGAGTTGCATGTGAGGTGACCTTAAACGATGGGTTCGTAGATCGAGGAGGGCAATTCGAAGCCCCACTGGCGGAAGCGTTCGGAATAATGCGACCGCACGCCGGTTGCATTGAAACGACCGATGATCTTGCCATCGGGGGCAAGACCAAGGCGTTCATAGCGGAAGATTTCCTGCATGGAGATGACTTCGCCTTCCATGCCGGTGATTTCGGTGATGGACACCATGCGGCGCGAGCCATCCTGCAGGCGCGAGGCCTGCACGATCAGGTTGACGGCCGAGGCGATCTGGGACCGAACAGCCTTGAGCGGCATTTCGATGCCGGCCATGGCGACCATGTTTTCCAGACGGCTGATGCCGTCACGGGCGTTGTTGGCGTGGATTGTGGTCATTGATCCGTCGTGGCCGGTGTTCATGGCCTGCAGCATGTCGATCACCTCTTCACCCCGGGTTTCGCCCACGATGATCCGGTCGGGCCGCATCCGCAGCGCGTTGCGCAGGCAATCGCGTTGGGTGACGGCCCCTTTGCCTTCGACGTTCGCCGGGCGGCTTTCCATCCGGCCGACATGCACCTGTTGCAGTTGCAATTCGGCGGTGTCTTCGATGGTCAGCACGCGTTCGGTATTGTCGATGAAGGATGAAAGCGCGTTCAGCGTGGTGGTTTTCCCCGAACCGGTTCCGCCCGACACGATGATATTCAACCGGCAGGACACGGCGGCCTGAAGGTAGGCGGCCATTTCTTCGGTAAAGGCCCCGAAGCGGACAAGATCGGGAATGCCGAGTTTGTCTTTCTTGAATTTCCGGATTGATACAAGCGAGCCGTCGACCGCAATCGGTGGCACCATGGCGTTGAAACGCGATCCATCGGCAAGACGGGCGTCAACGTAAGGGTTCGATTCATCGACCCGTCGCCCCACGGCAGAGACGATCTTGTCGATGATGCGCAACAGGTGGCGTTCATCCTTGAATTTGATGTCGGTCAGCGACAGTTTTCCGCCGCGTTCGATAAAGATCCGGTGCGGGCCGTTCACCAGAATGTCGTTGACGGTTTCGTCTTTCAGCAAGGGTTCCAGCGGGCCGAGACCCATCACTTCGTCGTAGAGTTCCTGGTTGAGGATCTGGCGGTCATCCTTGTTCAGGGACACCGACATTTCATCCAATGCTTCGGACGCGATGTTGGCGATTTCGACCTTCAGGTTGGCTTCGGTCGCATGTTCGAGGGCTGCAAGGTTCAGGTTTTCCAAAAGCCGCTTGTGCAATTCGACCTTCAGTTCCTGAAGGCGTTCCTTGCGCTTTTTTTCCTTGTCGGCGGCCATCGCTTCGGCAGGGGGTTTGGGGGCAGGGGTCATCGCCGGGCGCGAGGCGGCACCCGCCTGCGAGGGTGCTGGCACCGCGCTGGCGCGCTGACCCGGCAGTGCCACGCCGACGTTGCCGCCGCCGGATGCTTTTTGTTCGCCAGTCTCAGGTTTCTTGAAGCGTGAAAACATCTGTCAGTTCCCCTAACGGCTTTGGTGTTATCGGCCTGTATCAACCGCCTTGTTCAGATCATACAGTGACTTGGCGAGTTTCGCGATTTCCTTGCGCAACGGATTTTTGGCGGCAG
>JANMDH010000383.1:0-5526 GCA_031376195.1 Gemmobacter sp.
GCGCGAGCCGCGAGCACCGTGATCCCCGTGCCCCGCAGATCGCAGTACAGGCTTTCCGCCAGTGCCATCGTCCCCGCCTTCGACGCCGCATAACCAATCGCCCCCGGCAGCCCCCGAAACCCCGACAGCGACCCCGTGATCACCACATGCCCCGCGCCCCGCGCCACCATTCCCGGCAAAACTGCCCCCACTACCCGCGCGCACCCTGTAAAATTGATGTCGCACATCGCCTCGACCGCTTTTGCGTCCCACTCCTGCGCCTTGGTCGGCCAATAGACCCCCGCCAGAAACACCACCCCATCCACCGGCCCCAGCGCCGCCGCCGCCGCCTGAACCGATTCCGATGATCCCACATCCACCGGCAGCGCCCGCGCCACCCCCGGCAGCGTTGCCACCGCCGCCTCCAGCCGCGCCGGATCGCGCGCAGACAGGATCAACTCCGCCCCCCGCGCCGACATCGCCTGCGCCAGCGCAAGGCCCAGCCCCTCGCTCGCCCCCACCAGCCAATAGCGTTTGCCGCGAAAATCCCTCATCCCGCCACCGGACGCATCGTCGCCACCAGTTCCGCCACCTTGATCCCGAACTTGCGGAACTGGCTGCGGTTCATGATCGTCCCGTTTTCCATCAGATACATCCAGTCCACCACGTCCAACTCATGCCCCCCTGCCTCAGCCGCCAGCCGGATACGGTACTTCAACTGCACCGCCGACCCTTCCACCCGCCCCGATCCGATCCCCACCACATCGGGCGCTTCCGCCCGGATCGCGCCGTCATTCCCCACCCGCAGCGTCCAGCACCGGTCCTGCACCGTCCCGCTGTCATACCGAAACCGCTCGGCCAGCGTCCCCGTCTTGCCATCCCAACTGCCCACCATATCCGCCACGAACCGCGACGTGACCCGCCCCGTGGGCCCGTAGATCACCCCTTCGCACAGGATCGGCCCGTTCAGATGACGGCCCAGTTCGAACTGCGGGCCACTGGCGTAATCCGACGGCTTTTGCGCCGTGAACCCGAACAGCCGCGCCTGAACAGCGAACAGCCCCGTTGTCAGAACAACCCCAAGAGCCAGAAAGGCGAATTCGGTCATGGATCAGGCCTCCGGCACGGGGGTCATCGCCAGCAAGGCGATGGCCAAAAGTTTCAACGCACAGGGCAGTGCCGCATACAGCAGGCTAAGGGTGGTCAACGCCGTATCCGTATTCACCGCCCCCGGCTGAAATCCCTGCAACTGCAACAGCGGCAGCAATGTCGCCGCCGCCAGCGCGAGCGAAAGTTTCGACACAAACGACCACAGCCCGAACGCCGTCGCTGGCCCTGCCTCGGGCGTCGTCTCCGACAAATGCCGCGCGAACATCGCAGGCAGCAGCGTCATATCGCCCCCCAGCGCCGCACCCGACGCCACGCAGATCACGGCAAATGCGGCGGTATCCCCCGCCCCCAAAGTGGTCGCGAACCCAAAAGTGACAATCGCCAGGACCATCCCCGCCAGCAGACTGCGCCGTGCCCCGAACCGCACCGCCGCGCGCGACCAGATCGGCGCCGACACGGCTGCCGCAAGGAAGAACAGCAGCAGCAATGGCCCTTCCCACCCGGGTGCCTGCAACCGGCTTTCGACAAAGAACAAAAACAGCGTCGATGTCACGGCAACAGGCGCGGAATTGACCAGCGCCAACAGCAGCAGACGGCGCGTCATCCCGTTGCGCAGCGCGATGCGGAAATCGCTGCGCGGGGCCGCAACTCCCGCCCATTCATGCCGCATGGCGATTGTGGCAGTCACGGCAAGGGCGGCAAACCCCAAGGCAAACGCGGCAAAGGGCCGGCCGGTCAACGCGGCCAATGCAACGGGTGCCACTGACGCGATGGAAATCCCGATCAGGCTTCCCGTTTCGCGCCAACCTGCCAGCCGCACATGCCCGCCCGCGCCAAGGCCTTCCGCCTTTGTCACGCCTTCCGCATAAAACGCGATGGTCAGAAACGAAAACGCCGTGAACAAAACCCCCAGCGTAAGGGCAAACCACGCCAGTGGCGCAATCGGCGGCGGCACGGCAAACAATGCCACCATGGCGACCGCCATCAGGGTGGCGGCACTCGCCACCATCCCGCGCCGCTGTGCCCGGCCCAGATCGGCAATCCACCCCAGCAGCGGGTCCTGCACCACGTCGATCAGGCGCAGCGCGAACAGAACGCCCCCCAGCGCGGCAAGACTGACGCCGTAACTGTCCACATAAAATTTCGGCGCATGAATATAGATCGGCAATCCCGCCGCCGCGATCAGCGCCGCAAAGGCCGACCATGGCGCAAGTCCCCCCATCCGGGCCATGGGCACCGGAACGGCGGTCACTTCGTCACCTCTTCCACGGGCGGCACCGGACGCGAACGAAACTTCGCCCCCTTGATTGCCAGCTTCAAAGCCTGCCAATGGATCAAGGCCAGCACCCGCCGCGACCCGAACGGGCGGCGCAGGCACGCGCCGATGATCCCCCAATTGGTCAACGGAACACGCCGCCCGGTCAGTGTGGCAATCAGACCGCCCTCCCCCGCCGAATAGTCGATCCAGATGCCGATCCGGTCCTCCCGGATGTCAAAGCGAAAGGTATAACCACCTTCGACCGGCTGAAACGGCGACACATAGAAAATCTTGGTCGCACCCAACACATCTTCCCGCGTGATCGGCCCCTGATCCGCCCGATGGCACAGATACGAATGCCGGTCACCATAGGTATTCGACACCTCGGCAATCACTGCCCGCAAGGCCCCCGCCGCGTCATGGCACAACCAGAAACTCACCGGGTTGAACACATGCCCCAGCACCCGCGGCTGCGCCAAAAGCAGAATACGCTCCGCCCCCGCCACCCCATGCGTGCCCAGCACATCGCGCACCCAGGCCACCCCGCGCCCGTGTTTCGGCGCCCCCCCATGGTCGCTGTCATACAGCGACGTCAGGTTGCCCCGGTTCCGCCCGAACAGCCACGGCCCGGTCGCCCTCTCCGGGTCCAGCAGCACATAATCCACACCATAGCGAAAGTTGTTCGTCACGGCCCCTTTGCGGCCATGGAACGTCTCGCCACGGATGTGGTCTACCTGTGTCATGCCGCAATCGTCCGCTGCGTCCGCTGGCGGATGCCTTCCACCACGTCCACCGCACTCGCAAACCCGTCCTCGTGAAACCCGTTCTTCATCCACGCCCCGCAGAACCAGGTCCGCTGCGTCCCGTTCATCGCCCGGATGTCGCCCTGCGCCTTCAACGCTGCCACATCGAACACCGGATGGTGGAACGTGTTCACATCATGCACCAGACGGTCCGGGATCGCCCGGTTTGTGTTCAGCGTCACGAACAGCGGGTCATCCATCGGAATAGGCTGCAGCGAATTCATCCAGTAGGTCAGGTCGATCCGATCCCGTTTTGTCCCCTCCGGCTCCACATACACCCAGCTTGACCACACCTTGCGCCGTTTCGGCATCACCGACGGGTCTGAATGCAGCACCGCCTCATTCGCCTGATACCGCACCGCTGACAGGGCCGCCCTTTCCTTCACCCCCGCATCCGACAACAGCGCCAGCGCCTGATCCGAATGGCAGGCGAAAATCACGTCGTCAAAGGGCTCCCACTCTCCCCCCCGAACCTGCACCATCACCCCCGCCGGCACCCGCTTTACCGCCCCAACGGCCACCCCCAGCCGCAGATCGACGCCTTCCCCCACCATCGCCCCCTGCAAGCGTCGCACATATTCGACCGACCCGCCCTGCACCGTGTGCCACTGGTGCTGATCGTTGTGACCCAGCAACCCATGGTTCTTGAAAAACTGCACCAAGGCCTGCGCCGGAAAATCCAGAATACCCGCCAACGGCGTTGACCAGATCGCCCCCGAAAACGGCGTGATGTAATGATCCCGGAACCAAGCCCCCGTCCCCAGATCCCGCAGCAATTCCCTGATCGTCAGGTTCGGGTTCTGCACCGCCCCCATCGCATGCTTGTTGAAATGCAGAATATCCCGGATCATCCGCAAAAAGGCCGGCCGCGCAACGTTGCGCTTTTGCGCAAAGATCGTCGCCATATCCGCCAACCCGTATTCCAGCGCCCCCCCGTTGATCGACGCCCCAAAGCTCATGCTGCTGGGTGCCGTCGGCACGCCCAGACGCGCAAACAATGCTGTCAGATGCGGATAATTCACATGGTTGAACACGATGAACCCCGTGTCCACCGGCTGATCCCCCCGCTTCCCCGCCACAATCGTCCGCGCATGCCCGCCAAGACGCTTTTCCGCCTCGAACAGCACCACAGCATGCGCCGACGACAACATGTGCGCCGCCGCCATCCCCGAAATGCCCCCACCAATCACTGCAATCCGCCGTGGGGCGGAACTCATCTCAAAGGGCATGAACGCGCTTTCCTTTTCCGGTGTCCGACAACTGTCAGGCCATAATTTGATACGCGAGGAACGCCAATTCGGATCAAACAGCAATTTTTTGCCCAATGTCGTGATCCGCTGCAACACTGCCGCCGTAAAAAGCCTATGATGTTGGACATGCACACCCAGGGATCGGTTGCAAAGTGGCTGGAAATCCAGTCATCAAAAGCCATACTGCGGGTCGAACGGCATCGGAAGGAAGACGTGCTAGTGACGGACAACGGGGCCGAAACGAACTGGGTGGCTTTGTTGCTGCGCGTCCGGGACCATCAGGATCGCGACGCATTCGCGTTGCTGTTTCGGCATTTCGCGCCGCGCATAAAGGGCTTTCTGATGAAATCCGGTGCCACCGCGTCGCTGGCTGAGGAATGTGCACAAGACGTCATGGCAACCCTTTGGCAAAAGGCCGCCTTGTTCGATCCCTCACGCGCCTCGGTCGCCACCTGGGTATTTACCATCGCCCGCAACCGCCGCATCGACGCCCTGCGCAAGGCGCGACGCCCCGAACCTGAGGATTTGCCCTGGGGCCCCGAGGCAGAACCCGATCAGGCCGACGCCCTGGAAATGCAGCAGGAAACCGAACGGCTTGGTCATGCTTTGGCCCAGTTGCCCGCAAAACAGCGCGCCCTGATCGAACGCGCATATTTTGGTGATCTTTCTCATTCCGAGATCGCCGCAGAAACCGGACTGCCCCTTGGCACGATCAAGTCGCGGATCAGATTGGCGCTGGACCGCTTGCGCCACCAGATGAGTTGAAGGCACACCTGACATGACGATCAAACACCACCTGACTGACGATCTGCTGATGGCCTATTCCGCCGGGCAACTGCCCGAGGCGTTCAGCCTCCTTGTCGCCACGCATCTGTCGATGTGCGACGACTGCCGCGCCCATGCCGATAGCTTCGACATGATCGGCGGTGCCCTGCTGGACGATGACACCACCGTGTCCATGGCCGCAGAAAGCCTCGAACAAACAATGTCGCGCATTGCGGGCATGTCCCCGATGCCGCGAAAGCCCGCCCTATCCGCCAGCCTGCCAGCACCCTTGCTTGATTACATCGGGGGCGATCTGTCATCGGTGAAATGGCGTGCCATCGGCATGGGCGTAAGGCAAGCC